>JBDHWD010000058.1:0-18271 GCA_039810005.1 Thermomicrobiales bacterium
AGGCCGGGGAAAAGATCCTGCTCGATGTGGCGGTGGTTGCTGGCCAGTAGCGCGTTCCAGAGGCGGTCCTTGTCCCAGACTGCGAGGTAGTCGCGCGGGATGGCGCTCCAGACCTCGACCTCGGCGCGCTCACGGACGAGGTGCAGGTCGCTGCTCAGTTGGAGATAGGGCAGGAGCGTTGGGATGAGGATCAGTCCGGCGACAGCACAGGCCGCCGCGCCGATGAGCATGCGCTGGACGATGCTCACGTCGCGCTCACGCAGGGCGACGATGGTCCAGAAGCCGGCGGCCATCACCAGCGTGATGATCGTGAAATACAGGTAGTAGACGCCGAACAGTCCCTGCAGGAAGAAGACGAGTCCGAGCAGCACGTACCAGCGTGCGCGGACGACGCGCCAGCCGCGTGGCTGCGGCTCGGTCGCCGCGTCATCTGCCGAGCGAGCGGGGCGTGGGATGGCGATGTGGCGCAGACAGAGCAGCGCCAGCGGCGGCCACTGCGCCGAGAGGACGTTGAGATGCTCCAGGTGCGACATGCGTGATGGCGCGAAGGCGTAGGCGATGCCGGCCACCAGCGCGGCGGCGCGACTGCCGGTGATGTCGTAGGCCAGCAGGTACATCGCGAAGCCGGTCATGAAGAACGCCATCAGGACGGCGATGTTGTCGGCCAGCACGGCGTTGCTGGTGACCGCCATGATCGGGATGACCAGCGCCGATTGACCGAAGAGGTGGTCGGCGAACGCCAGCGTGTTGTGCCACGGATACATGATGTTCGTGTCGAAGATGTGCAGCGGGTCGGTGGTGAGGGCGTGCCAGTTCCAGCCGATTGTCCACGCCTGAAAGACCGGATCGCCCCAGGTCAGCAGCGTGTCCTGCATGTGCAGCAGCAGCGGCCAGGTCATCACCACGCAGGCCAGCGCCAGCACGGCCGCAGCCGGCAGGTGGCGAAGGATGGTCTGGCGCAGGTGAGTTGCAGTGTCGTCGTTCACGATGGGGAAGTGAACCATATGGGACCTCACCCCCGTCCCCTCTCCCGCGGGGAGAGGGGTGTCCTGGGCGCAGGTGTTTGGGTGATGTATTGAGTGGGTTGGCTGTTTGTAGACCCCTCTCCCGACCTCTCCCCTTCGAGGGGAGAGGAGCGAGGAACGATCAACACACCCGCAACGTCACCCCTCCCTTCGCAGGGGAGAGGTCCGTCAGCGGCCGACACCGCAGAGCGGCACCCGAAATGCCAGCATGAGGACACCCTCCCTCTCCCCACGGGAGAGGGAGGGCCGGGGAGGGTGAGGTCCTACACCTGCACCAGTCCGCGCTGAATGGCGCGGGAGACGGCTTCGGTGCGGCCGCTGACGTCGAGCTTCTGGTAGATCGAGTTGGCGTGGAACTTCACAGTGCGCTCGGTGATGAAGAGCTCGGCGGCGATCTCCTTGTTGCGCAGGCCGCGGGCCATCAGCTTGAGCACGTCCAGCTCGCGGGAGGTGAGCTCCTCCTCGCGGCTTTCGCCGCGCATGATGCCGCCGACGTGGCTGAGCAGCTTGCCGGCGACAGCCGGCTCGAGCAGCGAGCCGCCCATATGGACGACGCGGATGGCGCGGAAGATCTCGTCGCGCGGCGCGCCCTTCAGCAGGTAGCCGCGTGCGCCGGCCTGGACGGCCTGGAGAATGCGCTCGTCGGTGTCGTAGGCGGTCAGCACGACGATCTTCGCCTCGGGGTCGCCCTCGCGGATTTGCTGGATCGCCTGGACGCCATCGACGTTGGGCATCTGCAGATCGATCAGTACGACGTCCGGCTTAAGCCGGTCATAGAGCGCGATCGCTTCTGCTCCGTCGTTGCCTTCGGCGATGACGTTGAAGTCTTGCTGGGCTTCGAGAATCGCCACCAGCCCTTCACGGACGATGGGATGGTCGTCAACGACGAGGATATCGATCATGCGACGCGTCCTCTCCAGCCCCGCATTACGGGTAGCGGGTGTCGTACTGTGCATTATGACCCCGATCCTTCTCCGTGCGCATAGACGGCGGGATGAGCTGTTTGGAGATCTGCCGTGCCCCACTGCGCCTCGAATGGCACCTCGACGCGCAACGTTGTGCCGGCGGCGGACGAATCCACCGTCAGGATGCCGTGAAGCAGGCGCACGCGCTCGCGGATGGCGATGAGGCCGAACTTCCCGCCCGGCTTGCGGTTCTGCATGATGCCGTTGACATCGAAGCCGGAGCCATTGTCCGTGATCTCCAGCACGATGTGTTCGCCGGTGCGGCAGAGCAGGACGCTGATGTGGGTTGCGTGGGCGTGGCGGGCGACGTTGTCGAGCGCTTCCTCGAAGATGCGATAGAGGCTCAGCTCCAGGCGCGAGGAGACGCGACCCCCGGCCGCCTCAGACGTGAACGAGGTGCTGACCAGCCCGCTGGCTTCTTCCTTCTCGAACTGACCGAGCCGGTGCTGCAGGGCATCGGCTAGCGTCAGCTCCTGCAGTGCGCTGGCTCGGAGGTCGAGAACCGAGCGGCGGGCATCCTCCAGGTTGGAGCGGGTCAGCTCCAGCGCGCGGTGCAGCTTCGCCTGCGCCTTCTCGGGACGGCTCGGGAACATCTGCTCGGCGGCTTCGAGATGCAGCGAGATCGCGGTGAGACCCTGAGCGATGCCGTCGTGAATATCGCGAGCCAGACGAATACGCTCTTCGGCCATGCCGAGGGAGTGCGATCGCGCATAGAGCCGGGCGTTCTCCAGCGCCAGCGCGGCAGAGTCGGCGATGCCGAAGGCAACACGCAACTGATGGTTCGAGAAGTGATACGCGTCGTCGTGCGAGACGACCAGCGCGAAGCCGAGGCACTCGTCGCGGACGAGGAACGGCACGGCCAGCACGGCGCTCGCGCAGAGCACGCGCGCCAGATCGTCCTGCACATCGCAGCTCATCATCTCCAGCGCGCACGGTTCGCGGGCGCTCATCGCGATCTGCTTGAGCAGCCGCGACGATTCGCCGCTGGGGATCACCTGGCTGATGCGGGCGGTGTCGAGCTGCGAGCCCTCGCGGGCGACGAATGCCGATGGCAGGAGTCGCGAGCGGTCCTCATCGAAGAGGTAGACGACGCAGGAAGGCAGGCCCGTCGCGTCGGCGATACCGCTGGCAACGCGCTGTAGCACATCGTCGAGTACCAGCGATGAGTTCGCTGCCTGCGACGCATTCAGAATGAGCGACACCTCGGTGCGCCGCTTCTGCTCCTCACGCAGCAGCTCAGCGTTCTCCAGGGCGATGGCCAGCTGATCGGCGATCGTCGTCAGGACGTTGACGTCCTGCTCGGAGAACGCGCCGATCTCCGGCGATTCAACGTTGATGACGCCGAGCAACCGATCCTCGCGGAGTAACGGCACGGCGATTTCGGAGCGGATGTGCTGGGTGGAAACGGAGGAGATGTAGGCCGGGTTCGAGCGCACGTCGTCGATGACGACTGGCGTGCGGGTCGAGGCGGCCATGCCGACAATGCCATCCTTGCCGGCGCGGACGGAGAAGCCGACCAGGTCCTCTGCCTGCTCGACACCGGTAAAGGTCTGCAGCACGAGCCGATCGTCAGACTGATTGGCCTGGAAGATCATGACGACGCTGTAGCCGAATGCGGACTGGATGCGTCGGGCGGCCTCATCGACCAGCTGCCGCGGGTCGCGAATGGTCGCGAAGGCGCGGGCAATACGATTGATGACGATGAGCTGATTGGCCTGAATGATCTGCGCCTGATAGAGGCGAGCGTTCTGGATCGCTGCGCCGGCCTGTCGAGCGACGGCAGCCAGGAGCGCGCCGTCTTCGGTCGAGAACGTGCGCTGATCGGAGAGGATCGCCATCAGGCCGATGGTCTGGTTGTCGGCGATGATCGGCACGCCGATCCAGGCCCAGACCGTGTCCTGATCGATGCGCGGCGCGACGGTGATGCCGTGTTCCCGGCAGGCGGCGACGTAATCATCGAAGATCACCGGCTCGCCGCGCTCAATGACGAGCCGCGTCAGGCCGATCCGCAGTCTGTCGTCGCCGTCGCTATCAACGCGACGTCCGCCGAAATGGTGGTAAATGACGTGCATTTCGTCGGGCTCGTTGTTGAGCGTAGCGATGTAGAAGTTCGTGGTGTCGAACAGGCGGCCGCACTGCTCGTGGATGATCGTCGCCAGCTCGTCGAGCGAGAGCGTCGAGGCGAGCGCGGTCGAGACATCGTTGAGGATCGCGAGCTGGGTAATACGACGTTCGCGCTCGGCTGTGAGCCGCCGCGAAATCTCGTACCAGTACGACTCGCTGGGCTGGAACTCCGTGTCGGCGATGATCGTGCGCCCGAAGATGCTCGTGAATGACGGCAGCAGGGTAGCGATCGATTCGTGGATCGGATCGCCGTTCTCGTCGAGAACCGGACCGATGCCGTTGCGCAGCGCCTCGCCCAGCAAGCCGAGTGCGCCGGAGGTGGCGGCTACGCCTTCGATGCTGAGTGGCACCTTCGTGCGCCAGTCCTCGGCCAGGCGGGCCGGGATGGTCAGATCGGACGTGTTGACGAACGCGGCGAGGGCGCTGACAAACTCCGTCAGCAGCTCGTTCGGTAGTGCCGACGAGTGGCCGCAACGATCGGAGAGAAGCTGACGCCACGCATCGCGCACGGCGAAGAGCCGTGTTTGGAGTGTGCCGGCTGCAATTGGCGGTAACGCTTGTTCTGGCATGAACTCGTGCATGTAATCGCGAAACCTGACTCAGACGCTCCGCGCAATGAGAGCGGCGACGGTGTCCGACGTGGAGGTGATCCAGCCAGGTGATCCCCACGTCGTGATTATGGTCTGTCTCCACGATACGAGCCATCGCACCGAGGGTCAGGACAGCGCTGTACCATCGGACAGGAACAGGACACGCCGGGACTACTTCATGATCGCATATAACCGCGGGCGATGTCGTTCGTTGTACTAGGTAGCCCGGTGGTGAGCATCGGGACGGTGAACGGCTTGCGAGTGGATCTGGCGTGCTGCGGATAGTGTTGCTGGCGATCGGTGTGGTGATTGCAGCCTCATGGCTGCCAGTTGAGCCAACCCAGCAATCCGCAATCGCAGACCCCGCCTTTGTCCAGTATTTCCAGCGCACAAGTGAGCAGGGGCAGGCGCTCCTCTGGGGTAACGGCCCGATCGCGACGCTCGTTGAGCCGTTTACCGGCGCGCCGGGTAATCGACGGCTCGTTGAGTATTTCGAGCGCGGTCGGATGGAGCTGGCGACCGAGGATGGCGAGGATGAGGTCACCACCGGCCTGCTCGTCCGCGAGATGGCCACGGGCGATGTCCAGGTCGGCTACGACTCGTTCGTCCGGAGCGACCCCGCGCCGGTCGCGCTGTTCAATTCCACGACAGCCAGCTTCGCTTCGGTGACCTATGCGGATTTCAGCGAGGACGCGCGTTCCCGTACGCCGGACCGCACGACGTCGGCCGGCATCGTCACGGACTGGCTGCTTCCCGGCGGGAACACCGATGAGCGCGCGACTCCAGAGCGCATCAGCCTGACGCGCTTCGACGAGAAGACCGGACATAATATCCCCGGCGTCATCGACAGCTGGCTGGCCACCGCTCCGCTCGATGGTCTGACGCCACTGGAGGCGCTTGGCCACCCGATCAGCGAAGCGTACTGGGTGGAGTCCGGCAAGGGGCCGAGCGGCGTCAGCCTCGTCCAGCTCTTCGAGCGCCACGTGGTCGTCTACACGCCCGGCATGCCGGAAGGGGAGCGGTTCTCGCTGGCGCGGAGTGGCCGTCACTACTACGAATGGCGCTACGCCAGCACGCAGACGGAGACAGCGACGAAGCGCGAGTCAATCGCGGAGATCCTGCCGGTCGGTGAGCCGGTCGATCTCTCTGTGCCGCAGGGCTATTCCGCATCGCGGCTGCGGGTCAATGCCGAAGGCGTGATCGACATCGCCGAGGGCCCGGATGGACGCATCGCGCTGCTGCGCTCCGGCGGCGCGGTCGATCTGTACGATCCGCGCCAGTCCGGCGATGCCGCGCTGCAGCCATTCATCGACCAACTGGCGAATCCTGTAGCGATCGCCTGGTCGGGGACATCGCTCTATGTCGTCGATGACAATGGTGTCACGCGCTACGAGGACGCGAACGCCGATGGCCAGGTCGACCGCAGCTCGGTACTCGATGCCGAAGCGCTGCAGCGGTCCAGCGTCGCGCTGACTGCCAGCGCCGATGCCGGTGTGACGGTCGCAGGCCAGCCGGCCTCGTCTGCCACGCCCGGTGGCCAGACCGAAGGGCGGGATCTGCGCGCTGTTTCCGAGCGTGGAAGTGTGACCTGGATTGCGCGGCTCTCCGCGCCGACCGGGCCAGTGCTGGTCGATGCGGCCGGGGCGACCTGGACGGTCAACGGGCAGGGCGACCTGGTGCGGATCAATGCCGAGAGCGGCAGAGAGCAGGAGCGCATGGACCTCTCCACGCTCGGTGCAGACGCCTCGGTTGTGCGGCTGTTGCTCTATCGCTCCGACGGGCTGGCCGGCGATCCAGCGACTGACCTCCTGGCGGTCGTGCGAGATGGTGACTCCGGCGGGCGCATCGTTCGCCTGCTACCGGCGCTCAACGGCGACGCGACGCCAACGGTCGGCACGCCGGCCGGGGCCGTTGTCGAGTTCGCTGCCGGCTTCGATCGTCCCTCAGCTGTTACGGTCGGGCTGGACGGCTCGCTCTATGTGCTCGATAGCGGACGCAACGCGATCTACCTGATTCGTCCGTCTTCGTGAGTAGTCGACCGCAGTGAATCTGGTAGGCGAGAGAGCCGCCGATGCGTTCGGACAGTGCTCGCGCTGTCCTCGCCGTGAGGCAACCCTCCCGCACTGATGGTACGCCGCATCGAAAAGCGATCCTCCTCGCCAATGGCGGCCACGATGCTTGCTACAGTTTGACGCAGAGATCAATTGGCACCGGGGGACAGCGCGAGCACTGTCCCTACGAACGCATCGGCGGCGGCTCTCACGTCTGAAAAAATCTCTGTGAGCGCTTCGTGAGTGGGGACTATCGGCGATACCGTGACCGGCGGGGCCGGCGACCGCGGAAGAGGAAGATGACGGCCAGGCCGGTGATGAACCCTCCGATGTGCGCGAAGTAAGCCACGCCACCGGATTGCGCCGTGTCGGGACCGACGCTGGCGAACCCGCTAATGAACTGCAGCACGATCCAGAAACCGATGACGATCAGCGCAGGCAGGGAGATGACGGTCGCGAAGATCCCCAGCCAGATGAGCACGCGCACACGTCCATGGGGGAACAGGACGAGATAGGCAGCCAGCACGCCAGAGATTGCGCCGCTGGCGCCGACCATCGGCTGCGTCGAACTGGTGTCGATCAGCACCTGTAAGGCGACTGCGCCGATGCCGCAAATCAGATAGAAGATGATGAAGCGGGCATGGCCGAGAACATCTTCGACGTTATCGCCGAAGACCCAGAGGAACAGCATGTTGCCGATGATGTGGAGCCAGCCGCCGTGGATGAACATCGAACTGAACGCGGTCGCCCAGATCGGTAGCGGAATGGAGGGCGGGAGATCCTCCACGTGAGCGAGCTCCAGCGGGATCGCCCCCCACGAGTAAATGAACCGCCCGAGTGCGTCGCCTCCCTGTGCCTGCAGCGACAGCTCATAGATGAAGACAACGACGTTGAGAAGAATGATCGCGTAGACAACCACTGGTGTGCGTCGACGCGAGCGATTGTCGTCTCCGATCGGGATCACCGAAGCTCCTTGGCCGGTTCAGCGTGAAGGCTTGATGGGCTAGTTCTCGCGCATGATCCAGGCGCGGATCTGGCGTCGCGTCTCAGCCCCGCCCCGTGGTGCAAAGAGGATACCGGCGCCTAATCCGACAGTAAAGAACTTCAGTGCGGTGCGCATTCTGCCAAGCATCACGCCATCCTTTCGTTTCTGCTATCACGTGATCTGGCCACCGACCGCTTGCGTCGATGGCCAGTCAGGTCCGATATATCAGAAAGACGTTTTCGGCTAGCCGTTTACGACGCCGGACGGTCGGTCTTCTCGTCAACCTTGTGCGCGGCGTCCTTCGCTGCATCGTGGACAGCCTCACCGGCCTCCCTGGCTGCATCGGCCGCGTGGTCAACCTCGTCACGAGCGACATCCTCGCTCATCACGATGTCCTGCTCGTCCTGCTTGTTGCCCATCGGCAACGGTGACTTCGCTGCCATCTCGGCGGCCTTGTCCTTCATCGGGCCAACGGCCTGGCTGGCGGCGCTGACCGCTTCGGCGGCCTTCTCCTTGACCGGCGCAACAGCCTGGCTGGCTGTCGCTGTAACCTTTTCCTTGACTGGCCCGAGATTGCTGGACGTCTCGCGCAGCTTCTCGCGTGTCTCCGCGCCGGACATCGGCGTCAGCGCGAGTGCAGTAAGTGCCCCGGAGATCGCGCCGACAATCACGCCGGCCATGAAGGCAAGATCGTGGCGACTCTCTTCGCGTTCGAACATGATGACAACCCTCCCTGGACGACAGCGTCCCGATTGCAGTCGCTATTACGAAGCGGAATTATCAAGAACGATGCCGCGCGATCGACGCGAGCAACGGGTGAAGAAGCAATGCTATCATCGGAATGTTGGACAGGGATTGTCCAGCAGTGCGGGAAAGGGAGGCGCCAGCGCGTGAATATCCACGAATATCAGGCGGCGGAACTGTTGGCCGAGTATGGAATACCGGTCAACGCAGGTGAGGTCGTGACGACGGCGGATGCCGCCGCTGCGGCGCTAGAGCGGCTTGTCGGACCGCAGGGGACGGTCGCGATCAAGGCGCAAGTCCATACCGGGGGACGCGGTAAGGCGGGCGGCATCAAGCTGGCATCATCGCCAGACGACGCGCGCGACAAGGCCGGCCAGATTCTCGGCATGGATATTCGTGGGCATGTTGTGCAGAAGGTGTACGTCGTTCCGGCTGTTGAGATCGAGCGCGAGTACTACCTCGGCATCATCCTCGACCGTAGTGCGAGCGGCATTACGCTGATGGCGAGCGCCGAGGGTGGCGTCGATATCGAAGAAGTCGCCCGCGAGACGCCGGAGAAGATTATCCGGATGACGGCAGACCGTCAGATGGGCCTGCTCGACTATCAGGCGCGGCAGGTTGCGTTCGACCTGGGCATCGAGCCGGACCTGGTGAATGGCTTTGCCAAGATCGCCAAGCAGCTCTACGCCGCGTTTGTCGGCGTAGATGCGTCGCTGGCCGAGATCAACCCGCTGATCCTGACCAAGGATCGGCAGTGGATGGCACTCGACTCGAAAGTGACGATCGACGATAACGCGTTGCCGCGCCACCCGGGCTTCGAGGATCTGCGCGACATGGCCGAGGAGAACGAGACAGAGCTGCGCGCCAAGGCGCACGGCATCTCGTTCGTCAAGCTGGATGGCAACATTGGCTGCGTCGTCAACGGCGCGGGACTCGCGATGGCGACGATGGACGCCGTGAAGCTCTACGGCGGCGAGCCAGCCAACTTCCTCGACGTTGGTGGCGGTGCGAGCGCCGAACAGGTCGCGATGGCGCTCCAGATGATTCTGGAGGACGAGAATGTCAAGGCGATTCTGTTCAACATCTTTGGCGGCATCACCCGTGGCGACCTCGTCGCCCAGGGGATCGTCGAGGCGATGAACACTGTCGGCGTCAATGTCCCGATGGTCATCCGCCTGGTCGGCACCAATCAGGACGAGGGCCGCAAGATCCTCGCTGATGCCGGGTTGAGCAGCTACGAGACGATGAGCGAGGCGGCTCAGCAGGCCGTAGCAGTCGCGCAGTAGGAGAACAGATGAGTATTCTGGTAGGCAACGAAACGCGGCTGCTGGTTCAGGGCATTACCGGGCGCGAGGCCAGCTTCCACACGAGTCAGATGGTTGAGTACGGCACACCGGTCGTCGCTGGCGTGACACCAGGGCGCGGTGGCCGTGAGGTCAGCGGCGTGCCGGTCTTCGACACGGTCGCGCAGGCGGTTGAAAAGACCGGCGCGGACACCTCGATCATCTTCGTGCCGGCGGCCTTCGCACCGGATGCGATCCTCGAAGCAGCCGACAACGGCGTCAAGCTGATCATCTGCATCAGTGAGAACATCCCAACCAACGACATGGTCAAGGTCTACGACCACGTCCAGCGTCGCGGCGCGCGCCTGATCGGGCCAAACTGCCCCGGACTGATTACGCCGGGTCAGGCAAAGATCGGCATCATGCCGGGCTACATCCACACCCCCGGCAAGGTCGGGCTTGTCTCGCGCTCCGGCACCCTCACCTACGAAGCGGTCTGGTCGCTGACGCAAGCGGGGCTCGGACAGTCGACCGTCGTCGGCATCGGTGGTGACCCGATCATCGGCACCAAGTTCATCGACGTGCTGGAGATGTTCGAGAACGACCCGGAGACTGAGGCGATCGTCATGATCGGGGAGATCGGTGGCACCGACGAGAACGATGCCGCCGAGTTCATCAAGTCCAACGTGACCAAGCCGATGGCCGGCTTCATCGCCGGACGCACAGCGCCTCCGGGCAAGCGCATGGGCCACGCCGGAGCGATCATTTCCGGTGGCACCGGCACGGCGCAGGAGAAGATCGAAGCCCTCAACGCCGCCGGCGTCGAGGTTGCCGACAGCCCGGCCGGTGTGGCTGAGATTATCGGACGCAAGCTGGGGAAGTAGAGGTCGGGTAGAAGCGGCCCTCACCCCCCTGCCCCCTCTCCCAACGTTGGGAGAGGGGGAGCTGCTTTCCTGGGGTAGGGCATGGCGGAGATTTTTCGGACGGCGCGATTGCGGGTGCGGCCGTGGACGGCGAGCGAATCGGATGTGGCAGCAGCTTTCGCGATCTATGGTGATCCGGAGGTGAAGCGCTATTTGTTCTCCGGCTCGGCAGACGCGGATGTCGATGTCACCCGAGCGTGGCTGACTCAGTTCGTCGCCGAGGCTGATCCAGCGTCATCGACGGGCAGTTGGGCGGTGGAGCTGCTTGATGATGGCGCAGTGGTCGGGACAGCGATTCTGAAGCCAGTCGACATGAACGGCGTTGTGGATATCGAGATCGGCTTCCACCTGGCGCGCTCGGTCTGGGGGCGCGGCTACGCAACCGAGCTGGCGATCGGCCTCCTTACGCATGGGTTCGCCACATTTGCCGTCCCCCGCATCATCTCCTTCGCCCAACCCGACAACGCCGCCTCTCGCCGGGTTCTGGTGAAGTCCGGCTTCCGCGAGACCGGCACCGGCGAGTTCAAAGGGGTGCCGGTCGTGACGTATGTGATTGAGCGAGAGTGATGGAACTCAGTCTGCGACGTCTTCCAAGGGCTCAGCGAGGATTTCACGCTGGACATACTCACGGAATGTCGTCACTGACGTGAAGTAGCGGAAGCCTGCGTCGTTAGCCAGTTGCTCCATCGCCTCCGCTTCGTTCAACAGCAATGCCACCGGCTGGCTCAATCCCTCCTGAAGTCCTTCCGGCCAGGCGAGATCGAAGAGAGCCAGCGGCTCGCCGGTGTTGGGATCTGCCAATTCGTAGAGCATTTCGCCTGCAGGCAGCCCTTGTTGATGAACCCACTCAGCCGTGTCGATGATCGCCTGCTCCTCATCTTCCAATGGAACGTTTGAGGCGATCGGCTCGCGGCGCAACTCAAGCACTGCTGGAACTGAAGCAACTTGCTCAGCCTTGCCCGTCAGCAGACTATTGAGGAACTGGTTAGCGGCGTTTGCTAACAGTTCTCGACGCGCGGCGAGGAACTCAAGGTAGTTCTCAACGCGCCAGAGTCGGCGGTCTGTCGGAATCCAGTGCGACTCAATCGCTCCGGGGTGCAGTTGCTCGTAGCGCTCCAGATACTCGACTGGGTCCTTGTCGGAGACAAGAAGGTTCGTCTCCTGGGTGAGGAACGTGAAATTCGCAAGGGCGTTGACCTCATCCATCTTGTAGCCGTGCTTATACAGCAGCGCGCGAGGGAATATGTGATGCATCTGGAGAGCGCTGAGACGTCCGAGCAGGTTGCTCGAGAGCTCGAATCCTGTTTCCCAGTCCTGTGCGTGGTAGACGCGGGTCAGCATATAGAGCAGTGGATAGAAACGCGCGCCCCGGCTCCAGCCGAGGAAGTCATTGGCATGGATAGCCAGGTCACCGCGATTGCGCCGTAGCTGTTCGATCAAGCGGTCAATCCCGCCGTCGAGTTCTTCGATCAAGCCAAGATCCTGATTGAGGATTGTCTCGGTTGATCCAGCGTAGCGGCCCCAAAGGAACGTGTGAACGTACCAGTAGAGCAGCTTGTCGCGCTCCCGATAGTCGCTCAGTCTCCCACCCCTCCGGACGACATAATGAGCGAGCAGCGGGAACGAGTAGCGGCTACCGAGTACGCGATCGTGATCGAGTCCAAGCCGCGACGATACGAGATTCAGAAGCGTGTCGATTGCTTCTTCGCTTTGCTCCAGACCGCGCTGTACCTCGGCTGGACCGACATTCGCAAGTGCCGTGAACAGGGCCTCGCCAGTAACGATCGCGTTGACGCAGCGAAGGAGCCATTCCAGACGGAAATGGAACCCAACTGCTTCCCACTTGTCCAGACGCGTTCGCATGGCGTCCCGAGCTTCGGGCCATTCTGCACAGATCTTCGCCAATGCGAGATCACCCTTGGAAAGCTTGGTTCCGCCGCTGTTGACCTTGTTGAAAATGTCAACAACGACGTCCACCGTCTTGTCGTCGCCGACGACCTTCTCGATATGAAGATCAATCTTCTTGATGTTGTCGATGCGATTGACGCGCTCAAAGTAGAGATCGGCTACGTCGTCGTCAAGGTCTGCCAGACGCGAAAGGCGGCGAATGGTTGGGCCAGACCCCTCTTGCATCAGCTGCGTGACATTAATCCAGGCTGGGTTGTCGCGCATCTTCACCGGACCGTAGAACTCGAAGGTCTCGTCGTCCAGGTTGAAGTACAGATCGGTGAAAGCTTGCCTATTGCCTTCGAAAAATCGAGGTGGTTCGCCTCGGATGATCCCGTACAGCGATGTAATTCGCTGTTGACCGTCCAGAAGCAGTTCGACGGATCCGGCGGAGAGTTGTCCGTTGCCGCGCGCTGTGGCCTGCTCTGTTTTGGTCACCCAGACGAGCAGACCGCCCACGGGATGTTGGCGATAGAGCGAATCCATCAACCCGCGAACCTGATCTCGGTTCCATACGTAACCGCGCTGGAACTCCGGTAATGCCATTGCCCCGAGATCGATCTGCGACAGAATTGTTTCGACGTTCATCGCCAACAACGCTCCCTTTGAGACCATGAGAATATTGTGTTCATGTGCGCCGATGGTACGTTGAGACGATCGTTCCGTCAATTTCGCGCAAGGACACCCTCAACACGCGTAGCGTCCTTGCAACGTCACTGTATGTCCCGCAACACGGCCAGCGTGCGCTCGCGGTCTTCGTTGCGCGGGATGAAGAGCGAGGCGGCGAAGTCGGTAACGCCGGCGTCGGCCATGGCGACGAGGCCGGCGCGGACGGTGGCTTCGTCGCCGATGAGCGAGATGTCGGCCGGGCCGGCTGCGCCTTCGCGGTCGAGGATCGCGCGATAGGACGGTAGCTCGCCGTAGCGCACGTAGACCTGCGCGACGCGTTCGCGCACGGCGTCGGCGTCGTCGGTGACGCAGATCGGCAGGCCGGCGACGATTCGTGGGGCCGGTCGTCCGGCGTCCGCAGCGGCTGCCTGGATCGTCGGAGCAGCTGTCTCGGCGATGTAGCGCGGCCCGCCGAGCCAGATGGCGGTACCGTCGGCCATACGGCCGGTCAGCTTCAGCATCTGCGGTCCGAGCGCCGCGACGAGTACGGGCGGCGGCTCTGCTCCTGCGAGCGTGAGCTGGTAGCCGCGCACGGTGTACTCATCGCCCTCAAACTGCACGGTCTCTTGCGCCAGTAGCGGTGTTAGCGTGGCAAGGTATTCGCGCATGTGGCGAATGGGATGGTCCCAGTCGAATCCCAGCTGCTGCTCCATCGTCACCCTGTGGCTGAGGCCGATGCCAAGTGTGAGCCGATTGCCGGTCGCGGACTGCACGGTGAGCGCCTGCTGCGCGAGCGAAGTCGGGTGGCGCGGGTAAGTTGGCACGACGAACGTGCCGAGCTCGATGCGCTGTGTCTGCGCGCCGGCAACGGCCAGCGCCGTGAGGGCATCGACGCCGCGGATATTCGCCAACCAGACGCTGTCGAAGCCGTGTGCCTCCGCCTCAACGACCTGCTGCGTGATGTCTGCTGGCGTCCCTCCGGACAGCAACATGATCCCGATGCGCATGCGAGCCACTCCTCCCTGTCCAATGCGTTGTCAGGCTAGTATAGCGGCGGGGCGTCTGCCGTTCGCCGAAAGGGTTGCGCATGACCGTCATCTTCCGTACCGAGCGCCTGGTCGTTCGACCCTGGGAGACTGGTGATCTCGATGATGTATTCGCGATGAACCGCGACCCTGAGGTGACGCGCTACCTGCCCGATTACATGGCCTGCGCGACCCGCGACGAAGCCCGCGCCTGGCTGGAGACGCGCATTGAACGCCACGATCCGACGAGCAGCCTGGGCTTCTGGGCGACTGTTGAGGCCAGTAGCGGCCGCGTCATCGGCGGGGCAACGCTCATGCGTGCGCAGATCGGTGGCGCTAACCTGGTTGAGATCGGCTACTACTTTCACCAATCGGTCTGGGGTAAGGGCTACGCGACCGAGCTCGCCGCTGGCCTGCTGCGCTACGGCTTCGACACGCTGGACGAAGACCAGATCGTCGCCGTCATCATCCCGGAGAACGCTGCCTCGGGGCGGGTGCTGGAGAAGGCCGGGATGCGCCATGCCGGACCGTCTGACTACAACGGGCATGTTGTCGCGTTGTATGTCATGGAGCGGCCAGAATGACCTTCATTCCAGACATGGGAAGCGTTGACATCAGTCTGCGGCCACATATGATGAAGGCACAGAACATCAGGCCACCCAGCAGGAGGCAGCCATGCCGCGCATTCCGATGCCTGACGTCATTGTTCTCATCCCTGGAATCATGGGTAGCGCGCTGCGCAAGAACGGCAAGGATGTCTGGGACATCTCAGCCGGTGCGGCGATCGCCGCGCTGTTCAGCCGCGGCGACAGTCTGCAGGATCTGCGCTTGCCGCCCGGCAGCGACGGGCAGGACCCGCACGATGGCATCACGCCGAAGCGGCTGATGCCGGACGTCCACGTCGTGCCGGGGCTTTGGAAGATCGATGGCTATCGCAAGACCAGCGATACGATCCAGGCCGTCTTCGAAGTCAGCCCCGGAGTGAACTATCTGGAGTTTCCCTACGACTGGCGGCTCGACAACCGCCTCGCGGCGAAGCGCTTGCAGCGTGAGGCCGGGGAACTGCTGCAGCGTCGCCGGCAGGACACGAACAACCCCAACGCCAGGCTCATCATCGTCGGGCACTCGATGGGCGGGCTTGTCGCGCGCTACTACCTGGAGTGCCTCGACGGCTGGCGCGACACCCGTGCGTTACTGACCTTCGGCACGCCGTACCGCGGCTCGGTGAACGCGCTCGATACGATCTCCAACGGCTGCTACAAAGGGCCGCGACGGTTGCTCGACTTGTCCGAGACGGTGCGGTCGTTCACCTCGGTCTACCAGCTCTTGCCGATCTACCGTTGCTACTCGGCCGGTGGCGATGGCCCGTGGGTTCGCATCGGCGAGACGAGCGGCATCCCGAACGTCGATCCGACGCGCGCCGCCGCAGCACTCGCATTCCATAACGAGATCCGCGATGCGGTCGATCGCAACCGGCAGGACGACGAGTACCGCGAGCGCGGTTACAAGATCTTCCCGATCGTCGGGGTCGAGCAGCCGACGAATCAGTCTGGCCGACTCGACGGTGGCAAAGTCACGATGCTGCGGCAGTACACCTATGCCGACCGCAGCGTGCATGACGATCTGGGCGACGGCACGGTGCCGCGTGCGTCGGCGACACCGATAGAGCTGGAGGGGTCGGCGCAGGGCATGTTCGCCGCCGATCGGCACGCATCCCTGCAGAACGCTGACGCCGGCCTGACGCACCTGAAGGGCGCGATCTTCGGGCTCTACGATCCACTCGGCGAGTATCGTGCGCCGAGCATTGTCAACATAACGCTGTCGCTCGATGTCGATGACATCTACTGGACCGACGACACGATCGATGTCCGCGTCCGACCGAGCGTCGAGGGTACCGCGACCGAAGCGGTGATCGTGAGCGTCACGACCGGCGCGGAAGTAGGCCGGAAGGCGATGGTGGCCGGTGACGATGGCTGGCAGCAGGCGACGTTCGAGCCGCTGCCGCCGGATGTCTACCGCATCACTGTCAGCGGCGGGACTGCCGTCGATCCGGTATCGGATATCTTCACATCCCTGACGCCCCCGGCCTGACGCCGAAGGAGCGCGCTATGGAAATCTGGTGGAATGTTGGCGAGTCGTTCCGCGTGTTCGCGGCCGCTCGCCCGCTGGACGACATCGTCAACGAGCTGGAAGCCGACCCCGAGATGCCGGCCTGGGCGATCCTGCACCGCCCCGAGGCCGGCAACCGGCTCTACGCCTTTCGCCCAGAAGAGCTGTTTGCCTATCGCGCGATGGTGGATAGTTCCGGCTCGCAACCGGCGGTAGATGCGCTCCAGCTGCACGAAACAGGCAGTAGCCCCGAACTGCAACCGGGACAGCCCGAATCCGACCTGACCGCCCCGACCGTGGCGCAGCAACCATCGGCGCTGCGCGTGATTCGGCTGAATGCCAACGGTCAGCCGGAGGTTGTCGGCGACATGGTCGGCTGGGACGGCGAGATCGCGCCGCCGTTCGAGGACTTCTTTCCCGCCCGCGCCGCTGCCGCGCCGGACCTCGGGACGGACCTCGCCCCGGATCTCGGCCCATCGCTGGGCATCGACGAGCCGCCTGCGCCACCGCCCGCCCCACCCCCACCTGCGCCACACCCTGCGCCCGAGCTGCCAGCCGACATTGACGTCGTCCTCTCCGGCGAAGCCCCGAAGAAGATGGGGGTCGGGAAGAAGGCCACGATCGACATCCGCTTGGAGACGTCTGAGGGGGCGACACCGCTGCCGGTGGCGCTCACCGGCGTAGCGATCCAGACGAGGGGTGATGTCGTCGCCACGTTGTCTGTCGACGCCACGAAGGTCTCGATCGACGGTCCGTATCAACTGCGGCTCGCGCCACCTGGCCCGGGTGCGCCAAGCCTCGGCGAGTTCACCGTCTCCGGACGCGTGGCAGGCGCGACGACGATCGACGTGCTGTTCCAGCAGGGCGCGTCCGATCTCGGCTCCCTTTCCTTCCCCGTCACGATCACTGCCAGCCGTCCGCGCGCAGCCCGGCAGTCGGCGCAGGCTGTCGCGCAGCCACCCAATCCGGGTGATGAGGACTACATGGTCCTGCAGATCATCGAGTTCCCGTTCGGCGACGGGCTGGTGTTCGCCTACTCAGTCTCGTCGGACGCGCTGCGGCTCGACCATGCGCCGTTCCAGTCGAAGCCGTTCGGCGCGCTGGCTGATTCCGGCGGGTCGGCGACGCGCGGCTACGTCGACGGCATCTACCAGCGCATCGAGACGCAGGTGTTGGAGACGTACGACGACTTCCAGGTGTTTGATATCAAGCTGCGCGCGATCAGCACCGACATGTCCGATCAGCTCTTCGACCCGGCGTTCGTGCGGGCCGTCTGGGATCATCGCGACCAGGTTCGCGGCATCAAGGTTTATTCACGTGAGCCGCACATTCCCTGGGAGCTCGTGCGTCTGCGCCACCCGGACACCGGCGAGGTCGACGACCGCTACCTTTGCGAGTACGGCCTGCTGCGCAATCTCGGCGGTACGCTACGACCGCGCACGATCGGTCGCGGCGATTGGGCCTACCTGGTGGGTGAATATCCGAACGGCACACAGAAGGCGCTGGGGGAGGATGCTGCGTATCTCGCGTCGGCGCTGCCGGGTCACGGCATCCAGCCGACGAAGATCGCGGCACTGGAGAAGGACGTGCTGCTGGCGCTGGAAGCTGGCGCGTTCGACGTGCTCCACATCGCCTGCCACGGGGAGAGCGATCAGGCGCAGATCGACGACGCACGCCTCATCATCGGCGACCGCCAGACGGTGCGCCACGGCACACAGCCGATCGCGATTGACGCGCTGACTGTCCAGCAGACGGCGAAGCTGGCGCAGCGCGGCCCGCTGGTGTTCCTGAACGCCTGCCAGTCGGGACGCGAAGGTCAGAGCCTGACGCGGCTGGGTGGCTGGCCGGCAGCCTTCTGGACGGCCGGAGCCGGCGCGTTCGTCGGGACATC
>JBDHWD010000059.1:0-18256 GCA_039810005.1 Thermomicrobiales bacterium
GCCTTGACCTTCTCCCACGTCCCTGATTGAATGAAAGTAACAACTGAAACGCTCCGGGGGAGCGACGGGGGCTTGGGGAGCCAGGCTGAGAGGGTGGCCAGTCCGTCACCGACCGTAGGACCTGAACTGGGTAATGCCAGCGTAGGAATGTCAGCATCCGCGATCACACGCGGATGAATGCTTCGGGCACGACAGACGCTGGGCAGCCGCACCGGCGTTTTTTCATATCCGCCAGCGCGACCGCCCCAGTCCTCAATCCATGTCGCCCCCACGAAACCCGAACCGTAGCGAACATGGTTGGCGTAATGTCTGGCGTAACTCCGGGCGCGGCGGTCACACTCCGCGCCGTCAGCAAGCAATTTGGCGAGACGCAGGCGATCTCACAGGTGAGCCTGTCGATCGACGATGGCGAGATTCTCGCGCTCGTCGGTCCGTCCGGCTGCGGCAAGAGCACCGTCCTGAACATCATCGCCGGCCTGGTCGAGCCGGATAGCGGCGACCTGCTGATCAATGGTCGCCTCGCCCCGGATCGCCTCGGCTCCGCTGCGCTTATGCCACAGCGCGATGCTCTGCTCCCCTGGCGCACCGTTATTGAGAACGCCATCCTCGGCCCGCAACTCGCCGGAAAGAGCAGCAGCGAAGCCCGCCAGCGCGCGCGGTCGCTGCTGCCGCGCTTCGGACTGGAGGGCTTCGGCGATCACTATCCCTCGGCCCTCTCCGGCGGCATGCGTCAGCGCGCGGCGTTCCTGCGCACCATCCTGTCGGAACGCTCGATGCTGCTGCTCGACGAGCCCTTCGGCGCGCTCGATGCGCTCACTCGCCGTTCGATGCAGGAGTGGCTGCTCGACCTCTGGGAGGAGATCCGCGGCACGATCGTCCTCGTCACCCACGATGTCGAAGAGGCGCTGCTGCTGGCCGACCGCGTCGCCGTCATGACCGCCCGTCCGGGCACGATCAAGCTCGTTGAAAGCGTCGATCTACCACGCCCGCGCGAACCGCAGATGGTCAACCTCCCGCAAGCCGTCGCCCAGAAGGCCCGGCTGCTCGACGCCCTTCACGATGAGGTTGCGCTATCGATGGGGGCGCTGCCATGACCGGCATTCCGCGCCCACGAGCGCTGGCCAAGACGTCGGCAGCGGGACGCGTCTGGTCGTTCTCGTGGCGCTCGGTACTCAGCTACCTGTTGCCGCTGCTGGTCGTCTGCGCGCTGATCGCCGCCTGGGAGATCGGCGTCCGCATCGACGGCACGCCGCGCTGGTTCCTGCCGAAGCCGAGCGATGTGGCAAAAGAGCTGGTCGAGTCCCGCCATCTGCTCTGGGGGCATACAAAGACGACGCTGCAGGAGATGCTCGTTGGTCTGGCGATCGCGTTCATGCTCGGCATCGTGCTGGCCGTCGCCATCGTCGCGTCGCAGGTCGTCGAGCGCGCCATCTACCCGCTCGTTATCGCCAGCCAGGCCATTCCGATCATCGCCCTCGCGCCGATCCTGCTGGTCTGGTTCGGCTATGGCCTGACGCCCAAGGTGATCGTCGTCGTCCTGACCTGCTTCTTCCCGATTGTCGTCGCCACCGTCGGCGGTCTGCGAGCGGTCGACAGCGACGCCATCGCATTGCTGCGTTCGATGGGCGCAAGTCGCTGGCAGGTGATGCGCATCGTCCGCATCCCGTCGGCGTTGCCGTCGCTGCTGGCCGGCACGCGCATCGCGGCGGCGTGGTCGGTCATCGGCGCGATTGTCGGTGAGTGGGTGGGCGCATCGTCCGGGCTCGGCTACCTGATGACTCGCTCGGCGTCGCAGTTCCAGACGCCCCGACTCTACGCCGCCGTCGCCATCGCCGCCTGCCTGGGCATCGGCCTGTTCTGCATCGTGTCGCTGATCGAGCGACTGGCGATGCCGTGGCACGCAGCTTCGCAACGCAACCGTTAGCCGGAGATCATCATCGATCGGAATTGGGAGAGTGAGGAAAAAGGTGATTCAACGAATTCGGTGGGTGTCGATTCTGTTGGTGCTGGCGCTTGTCGGCCTGCTCGTCGCCGCCTGCGGCAGCGACGACGAAACACCAACATCAACGTCAGCTTCAGCTGCATCGCCGGAAGCAACGGCTGAGGCCAGCAGGGCCGCCAGCCCGACCGCGACCGACAAGGTGAGCATCGCGCTCGACTGGTACCCGTGGTCGAACCACACCGGCCTGTACATGGCGCAGGCTACCGGCGCGTTCGCCGATCAGGGCATCGAGCCGAACATCTACGTTCCGTCCGACCCGACGACGGCCCTGCAGCTTGTCGCTGCCGGTCAGGACGACTTCACCGTCTCGTATCAGACGGATGTCATGCTGGCGCGCGAGCAGGGACTGGACGTCGTTTCCGTCGCCGCGCTCGTCCAGCATCCGCTCAACTCGATCATGACCCTGCAAACATCCGGCATCACCGAGCCGTCGCAGCTGAAGGGCAAGACGATCGGCATGACCGGCGTGCCCAGCGACGATGCGATGCTGGCGACCGTACTGGATTCTGCCGGGCTGACCATTGATGATGTTGAGACCATCACCGTCGGCTTCGACCTCATGCCGGCTCTGCTCGGCAAGCGCGTCGATGCCATCATCGGTGCCTACTACGTCCACGAAGCGATCCTCGCCGAGCAGCAGGGTCAGCCGGTCAATACGATTGACGTGGTGGACTACGGTGTGCCGGACTACTACGAGCTGGTGCTCGTCACCAGCGGCGAGATGATCCGCGACCATGCCGATGTCGTCCAGCGCACGATCAGCGCAATCGTCGTCGGCTATCAGGCCGCAACCGACGACCCGCAGCGCGCGATCGACGAGCTGGTCAAGGCCTACCCTGAGACGGACGCCGAGGTCGAGCGCAAGGGCATTGACCTGATCATCCCGCTCTGGACTGCTGATGGCAGCGTGCCGTTCGGCACCCAGACCGAAGAGCGCTGGGTCGATTTCGCCGTCTGGATGCGCGATCACGACATCCTGACGACCGACATCGATGCGACCGAGGCGATGACCAACGAGTTCATCGAGCACGCACACGCGGGCCACTAAGGCGCACCGCACGAGAGACAGCGACCGAATGCCGATTGCGATGACGACGCCGACCGTGGGCGAACTGGGCGACCTCCTCGCTGCCATGCGCGAGTGGCAGCGGGAGGGCACCCCCTTTCAGCTGCATCCCGGCGACATCGGCTGGTTCTGGCGCGACGGGGCAGAGAAGACTGCCGCTGCGCTCCGCGTCTGGCGGCGCGACGGCCTGCCCGTCGCCATCGGCCTGCTCGATGGCCCGGACGTTCTGCGCGTCGCCTTCAGGCCCGACGCGATGCAGGATCGCGAGCTCGCTGAAACGCTCGCCGCCGATGTGTCCGATCCGCAGCACGGTGTACTGATCGAGCGTGAGGCGAACGTCGAAGCTCCGATGGGCACGCTCCTCCAGGAGGTGCTGCTGGACGCCGGCTGGTCGCGCGGCGAGCTATGGTCACCGCTACAGCGCAACCTCAGCGAGCCCGTCGAGCTGCCAGACGTCCGCATTGAGGTCATCGACGAGACGACCGCCGAGGCACACGTCGCGATCGTGCGCTCCGCGTTCGCGCGCTCGACCTACTCGCTCGAGAAGTGGCGCGCTATGGCGGCGGGCCCGGCGTTTGCCGACGCGCGATGTCTCGCGGTCTACAACAGCAATGACGACATCGTCGGGACTGTCATCGTCTGGTCCGCCGGCCTGGGCAGACGTGGGCTCATCGAGCCGCTCGGCGTCCATCCCGACCATCGCGGCCACGGCTATGGGCGGGCGATCACCCTCGCCGGCGCAGTGGCGCTCCAGCAGCTCGGAGCATCCAGCGTCACCGTCGCCACCCAAAGCGCCAACGTCCCAGCAGTTGCAACCTATAAATCCGCGGGGATGAAACCGTTCGAAGAGCGGCACGACCTGCACCGGCCATAGGCGAAAGCGCCTGTTGTCTACCGATCGATCTCGCGCGCTGCGCCGTCCAGCAGGGCAATCGCCTCGGTCAGCTCGTCGGCGGTCACGAGTGCGAAGTCGCCGCTAATCGTCATCTTCAGCGACGCCAGCGCGACACCACTGCGCAGCGCAGACGCCAGGTCATCACGGTCGTCAAGCCAGCAGTGCAGGAACCCGGCGGCGAACGCATCGCCCGCTCCAACCGGGTCAACCGCCTCAACTGCCGAAGCCGCCTGATGCACGGCACCGTCCGGTGCGTCGCGAGTGACCGCGACCGCACCACGCGACCCGGCCGTCACGACGACCGTCTCGGCGGCGGACTGGCGCAGCAACGCGCGGGCAACATCCGCCGGTTCGCCGGTCAGCCCCCATACCGTCGCCGCGTCCTCAATGCCGCAAAACAGCACCGTCACGCCCGCCAGCAGCGACGCCAGCCCGACGCGTGCCGCCTCAGCGCTCCACAGCCGACTGCGGTAGTTCACATCAAGCGTGATCGGCACCCCGGCAGCCTGCGCGGCGTCAGCAAGCCAGGCGCAACATGCCGCGGCACCGTCGGATAGCGCCGGGGTGATGCCGGTCAGGTGCAGCGCACGAGCCGACCGCACGAGTGTCGTGTCAAGCAGATCAGGATCAATGCGAGCGAGCGCGGAGCCGGCTCGGTCGTAGACGACGCGGGTTGGCCGGGGCATGCTGCCGGTGTCCATGAAGTAGACACCGGCGCGGGCGTCGTCGTCCCAGAGAACGGACGACACATCGACGCCGTGCATCGCGATCTCGCGCGCGATGCGTCGCCCAAGCGCGTTGCCTGGCAACGCCGAAGTCCAGGCGACCGACCGTCCGAGCCGCGCTAGCGCCACGGCAACGTTCGATTCCGCCCCGCCGATCGTCACGTCGAGCGAGTCTGCTGACTCCAGCCGAATCCCGCTCGGCGTTGACAGCCGAACCATCGATTCGCCAAACGTCAGCAGATCCCAGACCGGTCGGCCCGGCCCGCGCTCAGCGTCGCTCAGGCAGTGACTACCTCTCGTGTTGCCATCGCATCCAGATCCGGGTTGTTCTCATTCGCAGCAATATTTGAGGTGAGGTCAGTAGCCCATTCGTGAGACTTTTTCACGACCTTCATACACACTGACGTCTCGATCCGCGAGATGCCCGGCACATGCGCCAGCTCGTCAGCGACGAAGGTGAACATCTCTTCCTGGTTGTGGAAGGAGGCGGTCAGCACGAGGTCGCTCGCCCCGGTGGTGATCGCCAGCCACATCACCTGCGGCATCGCAGCGATGGCGTTGGAGGCATCCACGAACCGGCGTGGCTCAACCGTCACGGATATGACCGAAGTCAACGCGTAGCCGAGATGCTCAGGATCCACCGAAGCGGCAATCTTCAGCACGCCACTGTCGGTCAGACGCCGGACGCGGTAACGCACCGTTGCCTCAGGGACGCCAAGCCGCCTGGCTACCTCACGATTCGACCGACGGCCGTCCTCCCGCAACAGGGAAATAATCTGGCGGTCTAGATCATCTAGCTGCACGATCGAGCGCGCGCGCAGCGGCTCTTCAGCTGTCTCATTCGGCCGTCGCTTCGTCGCGCGTCGTCGATCCAGCGTTCCCTGCTTGGCGCGCGACGTCGCGCGACCCGCCCTAGCCTCACTCATGTCTCTCGCAACCCGCGTTTCTGCATTGTCATGATCACCTGCGCGACAGTTTGCGCACGCCAACACACGTCCGACCCCTCACGGACGCGCTATTTTCTCCCTCAAGTCTACCCTGCCAGTTAGCAATCGGCAGCGGTGAAGCGGCGGATTGCGCCGGATTCGTCGAAGCTGCGAGGATTGCTCTTCTCTCCCGCGGTAAATGGGTTGTTCCAGCTCACACCTGACCCGCTAAAGCGATTCGGATCGAACGGTTGCAGATCGAGCGGTGTCGCCTCGCCGGCGATGATCTGCGCCAGCGCTTCGCCGGCCGCCACGGCAAACGAGAACCCGCCGCCGTTGAAACCGGCGATGAGGTGCAGCCCTTCGGCAGCTTCATGTGGACCAATCAGCGGCAGGCCGTCAGCTGTGAAGCCCATAATGCCCGCCCACGCGCGTACGATCCGCACATGACGCACAGCCGGAAAGAGTCCCGCCAGGCAACCAGCGATGCCGCTAACGACCTCAGGCGATACGCGCTCCTCGTAGTGACCAAGCCCTTCATCGAGATCAAGCCGCCGGAACCCACCGCAGAGCATCTGGCCGGTGACGGTCTGGCGTCCGTACTCCTTCTCGTAATTCACGCCGAATGGCAACGGCAGCACCGGGCCGACCGGCTGTGTGACCAGAATCTGCCCGCGCGCCGGAACGATCGCGCCCTCCGGCAGATCCGGCACCACCTTCGGCGTCCAGGCATTCGTCGCCACGACAACCCGGTCAGTAGCAACCGACCCGGTCGCCGTTCGCACGCCGCGCACGCGCCCGCCAACGATCTCGATCTGCTCGACCGCCGTCCACGGCACGACGCGAGCACCGTTATCACGCGCGCCACGAGCCAGCGCGTGCACCAATGCAAACGGCCAGAGGTGCCCTCCGGTGCGATTCAGCGTCGCGCCGCGCACCTCTGGCCCGATGACCGGCACCAGCTCGCGCAGATCATCGCGACCGAGCAGAACAACCTCATCTCCCTCAGCCGCAGCCTGCGCGTGCTGAACGTGCTCCCACTGGTCATCGGTCGTTGCGATATCGAGCAGCCCATCCACGCGCAGGTCGAAGTCGTCACCCAGTTCGGACGGCAGCTCGTCGCGCAACAGACGCAGGTTTGCCTGCGAAAGTGCGTGGACGGCGCGGCCGGTATGGGTCGGCACGAGGGTCTGTCCGCCAGTCAGCCCGCCATTGCGGCCCGAGGCACCCGAACAGATATCGCGCATCTCGAAAAGCACGACCGAAAGGCCGCGTTTCGCCAGCTGGTAGGCTGTCGCGCACCCCGACACGCCACCACCGATGACCACGACATCTGCTGTCTTCGGCAGCGATGCCCCAGCGTCGTATGTCGCTCCCTCTCGAGACGGCTTGGCGTTCGGCCTCACGCGGCCTCCCCCTCCTATGGCTCAGGCTGACCCATGTTGCTCTTCGGCGCTCAATTGTCTGCTTCCATCTCGTCGGTCGTAATCAGCACCTTGTCGACCCGCAGGCCATCCATGTCAACGACCTCGAAGCGGAACGGATCCCATTGCCAGGTGTCGCCCGACGACGGCACCCGCCCGAGCTGAGCCATCATCAGCCCACCGACGGTGTGATACTGCCCCTCGGTTTCTCCTGGAACAACCGGCACCTGGAGCAGGTCTCGAAGCTCGGCGATATCCAGGCTGCCGTCCACGAGCCACGAACCCGCACCGCGCGCAACGACTTCGGGATCGGCGATGCCAGCGAGCACGTCCAGATCACCAACAATCATTTCGAACACATCAGTGAGCGTGATCAGCCCCTGCACCGAGCCAAACTCGTCGATGACGAACATACGATGCGCGCCCGTCTCCGTCATCTGCTTGAGCACGCTCAGCAGCGTCGTCGTCTCTGGGACGTAGTTCGGCGGTTCGACCTTCGTCAGGTCCGGCAGAGATCCACCGGCAAGGCTGGCAGCCAGCGTCCGAATCGTAACCAGGCCCACGATGTTGTCCAGGTCGCCATCGTAGACCGGGAACGAATCAAAATGCGCCGCTTCGATAATCGAGCGCACCTCGGCCGGCGTCGCATTGATATCAATGCCGATAACCTCGTGGCGTGGCGTCATCACCTGTCCAGCCAGCAGATCGCCCAGATCCAGCACGCGATCCAGCAGCTCATGTTCGTCAGCGTCCAGAACCCCCGCCTCAGTCGCCTGATCGATGAGGTGCTCGACTTCCGCTTCTGTCACGTCCGAGTCTGTTGAAGGCCTAACGCGCAGAATCTTCAGAAGACCCTCGGTCGATACGCTCAAAAGCCAGACAATTGGGCGTCCAACCATCGCCAGAATCCTCATCGGTCGGGCAACTGCAGCAGCGATCCCCTCAGGATGGCGCAACGCGAGCCGTTTTGGGACCAGCTCACCGATCACCAGCGTCATATAGGTGATGGATGCAACGACAAGCGTCATCGCGGCCGCGTCGCTGTGCCCGCCGACAAGGGGCAGGTCAGTCAGGCGCGGCGAGATCAGCTTCGCGATGCGAGCACCACCAAACGCGCCGGCCAGAATACCGACCAGCGTGATCCCGACCTGCACCGTCGAGAGGAAACGATTCGGATGTTCAGCAAGCTCGATGGCAACCTCGGCACCGCGGCTGCCGGCCTCGGCCCGCTGGCGCAGGCGGAATGGGCGCGCCGAAACCACGGCTAGCTCGGACATCGACAACGCGCCATTGATCAGGATCAGCACCAGCACTAGCAGAACTTCGAGCCAGATCGAGCTCATTGAATTCCTTTCACGAATGCGTCAACCCGCTACTGCACAGCCAGATTCGCCTGGCGGGATCAGGCGATGAAGCCGCCGATAATCGTCGGCAGCACGAAGATCACGAGGACAATAGCAAGGACAATCAGGGCAAAGGCAGCCGTCGCCGAGAGGATCTGGCGTACGGCAGAGTGGTAGGCGTGCCGTCGCTCGCGGACAACGTGCGGAGCAGGCGGCTTCGGCGACGCGTGCGCCAAACCGCTCTCGCCGGGCCGCATCGACGTGTAGCGCTGCATCAGCGTATCGGCGACGACGGTCGCACGCATCTGCTGATCGTATTCGCGGCGAATCTCCGGCTTCGACAGCACGCCATAGGCGGCGTTGATCAGCTTGGTGCGCTCTTCGGCTTTCGCGCGCTGGAGCGGATCCTGAAATCGATCGGGGTGAGTGAGGCGCATGAGCTGCCGGTAGGCGCGCAGGATCTCATCCGATGACGCACCATAGGCTACATCAAGAATCTTGTAGTAGTTGACGGTGGGGTCAAATCGCGGTCGTGCCGCCGGCACCTGTCGTCATTCCTCCGCCCGTCGCTGCTCGGCACGTTGCCGTTCACGGGCGTCGAAAGTGTAGCGCAACCGCGACGAGATCTAGTCGAAGACGCGCAGCAGCCGTCGAATCAGGGCTGTGTCGAACGTGCTCTCGCCTGCCGAAGCGGTGTGACGCGACGAATCCTCGACCGATACCAGCGGCGTCCCATAACGCCACTGGTAGTAGTGCTGGCCGACGTTGCCCATCTCCACCCGCCAGGCGGTGTCGTTGGACGGGGTGTACGTCAGACATCGGCGCTCGAAGCACTGCACAAGAACGTCCGTGTAGATGCCCTTGAGCTTTACCTGCGACCAGTAGGCTTCCGTGATCGGATAGCCGGTCGCGTAGAACCAGGGCTCGAACAGCGGACCCACCTGCAGGCCATCCGGCGTCGCGATCACTCCGCTGCTGTTCAGGTAGTCCCAGAAGACGCCGGCAACCGAATGCGCCGTCACATCGATCCACGGGCCGGCGACAACGCCATACTCCGCATATCTGCCATCGACGCCAGTCGAGCCGTCGCGCGCCAGCGTGGTATCAATGACGGTGCCGGTCGAAGTCGCGCCTGCATCGAGCAGATTCACAAACGACGCGTAGGTCGGACCGAGATCGTCATCCGGGTCACCCGCCACGCCAACATGTGCCGGCGAGTACGGCTGGAACGCCGCATCACCAATCTGCATCTGTCCGGTGATCAGCTCCTTCACCAGCAGACCGTTGGTGACATACCAGGGATTCGAGCGATCAGACAGCGGATCGGTGATCTCCATCCGGCTCTTGTCAAAGTAGTACACAAGCCGACTGCCGTGCTGCGTGTCGCTGTACGCCTCGTACTCGGATGCCTGCGGTTGCTCGCCCCACAGCCAGGTACGGGTCGTCTCACCGCTGGCAACAACGCTATCGGTCCGATCCCAGTTCGACTGAATCTCGCCATAGACCGCAGCACGCAACGCACCTTCAAGATCCAGCAGCCCGGAGCCGGTCCCCGCTTGTGGTCCTGGGTTGCCGCTATCACTGGCCGTGCTCGTCAGAATCGCCCGCACGTCCTCCGCGCCGATCCCCGGCTGAACCGCCTTGATCAGCGCTGCAGCACCGGAGACGATCGCCGAAGAGAACGACGTGCCGGAAACTGGCTTGTTGTTCGAGTAGAACACGTCGGCCCAGTAATCACCGTATAAGGCGTCCCAGCCCGGCGAGTACAACGACACACCAGGTGCAGCGAGATCGATCCGCGACACGCGCGATGTGAAGCTCGCCGGGTTGCCGTCCTGCGCGACCGCGCCAACAGCGATGGCTTCAGAATAGTTGCCCGGGTAGCTGATAACGCTGACACTGTTGCCACCAGCGGCCACAACGACAACGCCGTTGTCTCGCGCGTAGCGGACGGCGTCGCGCTCGGCTTGCACGTACTCATCCGAGCCGAGGCTCAGGTTGATGACGTCCGCGCCGTTCTCAACCGCCCAGTAAATACCGGCGATCTCCTGCGCGACGTCGATCGTGCCGTCATTGGACACGACGCGAATTGGCATGATCCGCACGTCCATCGCGACACCGACCGTCCCGAGGTCATTGCCACCCTGGGCAGCGATCAGGCCCGCGACGTGCGTCCCATGCCCGTCGATATCCGCAGTATCGCTCGAGCCATCGACGGCGTTATAGCCCTCGACCAGCCGGTCGACGAGATCGGGCTGCGTCGGGCTGACACCGCTATCGATGACGGCGACGATCACCGGGTCGCTGCGATCCGCATAGTTCGCATCGCCGGTCGTGATGTCCCACGCCTGTGGCGCGCGGATCTGCTGCAGCCACTCACTCTGCTGCGCGTAATCAGGATCGCTCGGCTCCCACGAGAGATAACGCTGCACATTTGGCGCGGTCGTCAGCACTCCGGCGTTCGCCCGCAGATCGCGTGCAGCTCTGGCTGCAGCGGCGTTGGTACCAAAGTCGGCAACGACGACCGTACCGCTCGAGTCGAGCGCCCGGACCGAGTGCGCGCTGTCGAGCACTGCCGCGTCCTGCACCGAGCGAAGCTGGATAACCAGCGAAGAAGAAGGGTATGCCGCATCGGCAGCAGTGGCCGACGATGGCGCTATGAGCGAAAGGAAGACACCAGCGACAAGGACGGTCACCAGCGCCAGCTGCGATCGCCGGATCATTCCCGGCGCGTAGCGTCGCACGATCGATTGCTCCCAGCCCGTGACCGTTTCCACCCCGCTCGTCACTCCTCCCGAGATCGGGAAGCGACGGCAGTGGACGCGGATGATGTACCAAATATCGGCGACCGATGCTAGCCGGCGCGTTGCTCGTCGCTGTCAAATCGCCGCGCAACGGACTTCTCTTCGCTGATCCAGCACTGGTTGCTGTAGCACTCAGTGATAACTGCACAAGCCTCCTCAACTGAGTCGGTTACGATCAGCCGCTTGAGATCCTCCGGCGAGATTTTCCCCTCCGCCAGCATCGTCTTTCCGATCCAGTCCAGTAGGCCGCCCCAGTACTCCGTCCCGAACAGCACGACCGGGAAGTTGTGGATCTTGCCAGTCTGAATCAATGTCAGCGACTCAAACAGCTCGTCCATCGTGCCAAAGCCGCCGGGGAAGATGACGAACGCCTCGGCGTACTTTACGAACATCACTTTGCGAACAAAGAAGTAGCGAAAATTCACTGCGATTTCGACGAACTCGTTCATACCCTGCTCGAACGGCAGCTCGATATTGCAGCCGATCGACTGCCCTCCGACATCGACTGCGCCGCGATTAGCCGCCTCCATGATGCCCGGGCCGCCGCCGGTGACAATCGCGAAGCCCTCCTCGGCCAGCATCGCCGAGAGTGACCGCGCAGCCTGATACATCGCATCGTCCTCACCGACACGAGCCGACCCGAAGATCGTGACCGATTTGCCGACGTCCGCCATGGTGTCGAAGCCGTGGACGAACTCGCCCATGATCCGCAACACCCGCCAGGGATCGGTATGCACGAACGCCGACGCATCCGGCTCGCCGGTCCTGCGCGCCAGCAACATCTCGTCTTCAGTCGCCCTGCCCATGCGCTTCCCGCGGTTCAGCGATGGGTTGTCGGTCATCCGCGCCATCCGCGCCCACTCAGGTGACGGTTCGGCGTGTCCGGGTCGCGGGCGTTGTCCATCTGCCATTCGGCCATCCAATCGTTTCGCCGCACATCCTGAGCGCTTCAGCCAGGATCACAATGATAAGAACTGCTGACAGGGCCTGTTGTTGCCGTTCGGTGACTATTCAGCACGCACGAGTCATGGGATACTCCTACTCTGCCGGCCTTCGACGGAATACGAGGTGTCTGCGCGGCGTTCGACACTGCGGCCGGTGCGCTGCGCCAGTGGGCATGCAGCCGGTCACCTCGGCAGACATTGTGACGCAAGTGAGGATGGGCGCGCTGGTGAAGCTCTACGACACACTATCCGGCAAGAAGGTCGACTTCGAGCCGCTCGACGGACATACGGTGCGGATGTACGTCTGCGGCGTGACACCATACGACACAACGCACGTCGGTCATGCCATGACCTACCTGACCTTCGACGTGCTCAACCGCTACTGCCAGTACCTTGGCTGGCGCGTGAAGTACGTCCAGAACGTCACCGACATCGACGATGACATCCTCAAGCGCGCCGCCCGCGACCACGATCGCTGGGACACCCTCGGCGATCGCCATACCCGTCGTCTGGTTGAGGACCTCTCGGCGATGAGCGTCCTCTGGCCAAACCACTTCCCGAAGGCCAGCGAGGAGATTGAGCAGATCATTGAGCTCGTCAGCTCGCTTGAGAAGGGCGGTTTCGCCTACAAGGCCGGCGAGAACGTCTACTTCCGCACCAAGGCCGACGAAGATTACGGCGCCCTCGGTAAGTACACCTACGGCGAAATGGTTGACCTCTCTGCCGAGCGTGGCGCGAACCCGGACGATCCCAACAAGGAAGACCCGCTCGACTTCATCCTCTGGCAGGGCCAGCAGCCCGGCGAGCCAGGCTGGGATAGCCCCTGGGGACCGGGACGCCCCGGCTGGCACATCGAGTGCTCGGCCATGGCCACCCGCTACCTCGGACCGCAAATCGACATCCACGGCGGCGGCTCTGATCTGATCTATCCGCACCATGAGAGCGAGATCGCGCAGTCACAGCACGCCTGCGGCACTGCGCCGTTCAGCCAGATCTGGATGCACATCGGCATGGTGCGCTACCAGGGCGAGAAAATGAGCAAATCGCTCGGCAATCTCGTCCTCGCCCGCGATGTCCTGCGCATCCACAGCGCCGACGCACTGCGCCTCTATCTGCACTCGAATCACTATCGCGACGCCTGGAACTATCGCGACACCGGCCCGGCCGAGTACGAAGGCGTCGCCAGCCTGCTCCGCGAAGCCGCCCGCCTCGACTCGCGCCACGGCGATGATTTCGACGCTACCGGCTTCAAGACCCGCTTCCTCGCCGCGCTCGACGACGACCTCGACACGCCATCGGCGCTCAAGTGTCTGACCGAGCTTGCCGGCGAGATCATCAACCACGCAGCCGAGGGCGATAACGTCCGCGGCGCGCAGTCGATGCTCCGCGAGCTGGCCGGCCTCTTCGGTGTGCAGGGCGTTCGCTAGCGAGAAGATCGCTCCCTTACCATCCAATACCTCAGTGGTACGCTTGCCGTCGGAATCGATCGTCCTTCGATCGAGCCGGCGGCAAGCTGACTATTGGGCAGGGCGATGACCACGAACAGCGAGATCCGACTTGCGCTCCCGCAGGAGCAACGCAACGCACACACGATTCGCCGCTGGAAAATCATTATCGCAATCAGCATGCTCACGATCCTGGTCGTATCTGCTGTCAACGTCTATCTCATCGACCGACGTCCGAGCATCCCCGACGAGATCGAGGGCGTCACGCACTACGACAATTTGCCAAACGGGATCGTCTCCGGCCCGATCGAGTACGATCACACGCCGCCCGTCGGCGGGATGCACGATCAGTATGCGCAGCTCTGCGGCTACTACCGTGTGCCGGTCGAGGATCGCAACATCGTCGCGTCTCTGGCCACCGGCGCAGTCTGGATTGCGTATCGACCCGACCTGTCGGAACATGACTTCCAGACGCTGCGCAGCGCCTCGGATGGCGTCCTTGACGTGCTGATTACGCCGTATCCGGGCCTGCAAGCTCCCGTCGTCCTTACAGCCTGGGGTCGCCAGATGGAGATCCAGGATCCCAGCGACGAACGGATTAAGCTGTTTGTCTATGTCTACAAGAACCGCGAGTGGGCGCCAGAGCGAGACAAGTCCTGCTCAATCGGCGTCGGGCTCCCCAGCCCGGAGTAGCCGCATCGCGCCGCAACGCGTCCCGCTCGTCCTTGCGCTTGCACTGGCGGCCGTCTTCCTCGCGCTCTGGTGGGGGCTCGTTCCGCGCTCATCGCCGGGCGACCTCGTTCTCTACTTCGACTACGCCAACCACATCAAGGACGGTCACGTCCCCTACCGTGATTTCCAGATGGAGTACCCGCCGCTGGCGCTGGTGCCGATTCTGACCGCGTTCGTGCCCAGCCACGTCGTCGGAGGCTTCTTCTCAGGCTTCGCCTTCGTGTTCGCGCTCCAGAGCTATCTCCTGGCGCTCGGCTGCGGCCTGATCGTCTGGTCGCTCATGCCGCGCATATTGCCTGATGAGGAAGAGGACACGCACCTGCTTCGGATGGCTGCGTACATCGTCGGCTTCCTGTTTCTCGGCCAGCTGACGATCGCTCGCTTCGACCTCGCCCCAACATTCCTGACGCTCGCTGCCGTTGCCCTCTGGCTGCGTCGAACCCCGCGTGCTGAGGCTGCCGCCTGGCTGGTGCTGGCGCTGGCCGTCGGCGTGAAGCTCGTTCCAGTCATCATCGCGCCGCTCTTGCTGCTCGACCTGCTGGCGCGCCGCGGGCTGAGGACGACGCTCGTGCAGGGCATCTTATTCGGTGGCGCGCTGGCGGTGCTGCTCCTGCCGCCGCTGCTGATCGATTCAGCAGGCTACATCGCCGCGTACACCTACCAGGCGGATCGCGGCATTCAGGTCGAGTCGATCTATGCCAACGGCCTGCTGCTGCTCAGCAAGGTCGGGCTGGTCGATATCGTCACCGCGCACGCCTGGGGATCGTTCGAATACGTCTCGCGCTGGACTGCGCCGCTGCGAGCTGTCTCGTCTATCGTCCAGATTCTGGCGCTCTTCGGATCTTACGCTGCCTACGCGCTCGTTCGGCTACGCATGCGCACCGACGACGCCCGCCAGCCTGCTCTGCTGCTGACCGCCGTCACGTTCACCCAACTCGCCTTCATCGTCTCCGGCAAAGTGTTCTCGCCGCAATACCTGATCTGGTTGATGCCGTTCATCGTCCTGATCCCCAGGCACCTGGCGCGGCGAACGATTGGCGTCTTCCTGGCGGCTCTGGCAGCGTCGCAGCTCATCTTCCCGCTCTTCTATGGCTCACTCCGCCACCAGACCACCTGGGGGACACTGATCCTGACCAGCCGTAATCTCCTGATCATTACGCTCTTCGTGCTCGTCTTCATCGCGCTGAGCCAGTTCCGCCATAGCCAGCGAGCGGATGGCGCGACACAATAGGGCATACAAACGGCGATCCATATCACCGGACTTTCGTCGGTGTTGCAGCACGCCACGAAAAGTCCACAGAGATCCGACGATGAGACCAGGGAGGTCAGATGTCCGCGCCCGTGCTCGAGTATCCCGGCCAGCAGACACCCGACCCCAGCGCCGAAGAGGTGCTGGCCATCTGCCACGATCAGGATGTTCGCTTCGTCAACCTGCAGTTCACGGACATCATGGGTGTCGTGAAAATGGTGACGATTCCGATGGATGCCTTCCCCGACGTGATCGTCAACGGCCAGTGGTTTGACGGCTCGTCGATCGCGGGGTTCGCACGCATCGCCGAGAGCGACATGTTCCTGATGCCGGATCTCTCGACGTTCCGCGTCATCCCATGGGAGCGCGGCGAAAATACGACCGCCCGCGTCATCTGCTGGGTTCATCGCCCGGATGGCGAGCTCTTCCCCGGCGATCCACGCGCGGTACTGCTCCGTCAGCTTCTCCGGCTGGCCGAGCTTGGCTTCGTCTATCACACCGGTCCGGAAGTGGAGTTCTTCCTGCTGCGGAACAACGGCGACGACATGGCAGTCCTGCCGTCCGACCGGGCCGGCTACTTCGATCTCTCAACCGACATCGCCGCCGACGTGCGTAAGGACATGGTTCGAGCGCTGCAATCGATGGGCATCGTCGTCGAGGCGACCCACCATGAGACAGCTGCCGGTCAACACGAGATCGACTTTGAGTACGCCGACGCGATGACGACGGCCGATCAGGCCATCACCTTCAAGTTCACGCTCAAGGCGATCGCCCAACGGCACGGGCTGCACGCGACGTTCATGCCCAAGCCGTTCGAGGGCATGGCCGGCTCGGGCATGCATACTCATCAGTCTTTAGCGCGCCTCGGGCATGACAACGCTGTCGGCGAGAACGTGTTCGTCGATCTCGGCGATCCCTACGGCCTGTCGCAGATCGCGCGCCAGTTTCTGGCTGGCCAGTTGGCCCATGTTCGCGGCATGACAGCCGTGCTCAATCCACTGGTGAATTCCTACCGTCGGCTGGGTGCAGGATTCGAAGCGCCGGTCTACGTCTCCTGGGCGCGTCAGAACCGCTCGGCGTTGATCCGCGTGCCAACGACTCGCGCTGGTCGGCGCGCCGCAACACGCATCGAACTGCGCTGCCCAGACCCCTCCTGCAACCCCTATCTCGCCTACGCTGTCATGCTGGCGGCCGGCCTTGATGGCATCGAGCGCGGCATGGAGCTCCCCGAGCCGGTCGAGGAAAACCTCTATCTCTTTGGCGACGAAGACCTGGCTCGTCGGAACGTCGGCACCTTGCCGACGACCCTCGGCGAAGCGATTGCAGAACTCGCGAGCGACGAGGTCATCAAGGCATCTCTCGGCGAGCACGTCTACGAACGGCTGACGGAGGCACAGACCCGCGAATGGCGCGCCTTCTGCCACCACGTCACGGACTGGGAGCGAGAGCGCTATCTGGAGATCTACTAGCCGATCGAACGTGTCCGCTCGCGAGAGCCTGTCGTCAGGACATCCCGACCCGCACTAACCGTTGACGCCGAGCGGCACGCGATCCGCCGCGCGCAGATTCACCAGCTCTTCGATCGGCAGCAGCATGGAATCAACCATCGACCGCGAGACTGTGACGAGCCACGACTCACGATCTTCCCAGTTGCAGCTCATGATCAGGCTCTGCCCATCGTGGCTCAGGCACAGGCCACACGTGTACTCCACACCCCCCTGCGTCAGATAGAACGCACGCGACACGCGAGTGATGGCAAACGCCGAGTCCATCTCTGCAAACCGGTGCAGGTAGACGCGGCGATCATTCACCATTGCCACTTCGTGGATGGTGTAGAGATAGTGATCCTCGAGCGGGATGAGCTGTGACGAACCCCGAAACCAGCTGAAATCGGCCGCCGCTGATGCGCGATGTACGACGCGACATAGGCCGGTCTCCACATCCGGCTCGAGTAGCAGGGTGGGATCGCTCGAGTAGAGCAGGAGCAGCCGCCCATTGTGGACGAGCGGCACCCAGTTCTTCTCAACTGGTTGGCGGCCCGCGAATTCGAGCGGGACGACGTGGTCGATCTGCGGGCAGCGTGGGTCAACATGTCCGAGGACGACGCGCGGCCGGTGCTGTGGGTCAAACTGACTCGACGTGCCAGTAAACCACCACTCGCCACGCCATTGAATCAACCTGATGTCCTCGATGCCGATGATCGACGCCTCGCCGTGCGAAACGAGAGTGCGCTCTTCGGCGATTGAGTCGTCAACTATAGCGGCTGATGTCGTGCTCAATTGTCGGTCGAGTGTCAGCCAGGCGTTGCGCGTACGATACTTACCATCGCGGTCGCGGCTGCTATAGGAGGATGCGCCGACCTGGTAGTAGTTGACCAATCGATTCATGACGACATAGCCGTCCTCGGTGCGATGAATCGAGCTATTCATCGGCACGTAATTGGGAGCGGATATGTGATACGGAATGTCCATACGCCGCGCATCACATGCCGAAATCGGATGGGCATAATAGCTGGAGTTGGAGGCCGCTCGGTGTTTCACGGTCGCCGGAATGTCGCGGCTGCGCAGCAGTGCGTCGCAGGCAGCAATCCCGCGCTCGAATTCTCCCGTGTAATACGCCGAGATCGAAATTTCCTCAATCGGCCCGTGCTTGTATGCAACCCCGTCGATAAAGAGCGAATCCTGCTCCGGGAACGGAATGG
>JBDHWD010000060.1:0-17982 GCA_039810005.1 Thermomicrobiales bacterium
ACCGACGACGATGGAGCCACCTTGACCGCCACGCTTACCACCAACATCCAGCAGGAAGCCGCGCGACGCCGGACGTTTGCGATCATTTCGCACCCGGACGCGGGGAAGACGACGCTGACTGAGAAGCTGCTGCTGTATGGCGGCGCGTTGCAGTTGGCCGGGTCGGTGGCCGGGCGCAAGGCGCAGCGCGCGGCCGCCAGCGACTGGATGAAGATGGAGCAGGAGCGCGGCATCTCGATCACCTCGACGGTGCTGTCGTTCCCCTATCGCGAACGGCAGGTGAACCTGCTCGACACGCCCGGCCACCAGGACTTCTCCGAGGACACCTACCGGACGCTCACCGCAGCCGACAGCGCTGTGATGGTGCTGGACGCGGCGCGTGGCATCGAGCCGCAGACGCTGAAGCTGTTCGAGGTTGCACGCGGTCAGGGCATCCCGATCTTCACCTTCATTAACAAGATGGACCGCCCGGCGCAGAGTCCGCTGGCGCTGCTCGACGAGATCGAGCGCACGCTGGGCATGGACGTCTGCCCGATGAACTGGCCGATTGGCGACGGGCCGGACTTCCAGGGTGTCTACGATCGCGCGACCGACCAGGTGCATCGCTTCGAGCGCACCGAGCACGGCGCACACCGGGCGCCGGTCAGCGTCGCTGGTGTCGACGACCCGCGGCTGGACAATCTCATTGGCGCGGCCGCTGCAGCGCAACTGCGCGAGGATGTCGAGCTGCTGGAGATGGCCGGTGCGCCGTTCGATCAGGAGCGGCTGCTGGCTGGCGAGTTGACGCCCGTCTTCTTCGGCAGCGCGCTGACGAACTTCGGCGTCCAGCTCTTCCTCGATGCATTCGTCGACCTCGCGCCGTCACCCGGACATCGCCCGACGAGCGCTGGCGGCGTCGATGCTGGCGATGAGGTGTTCAGTGGCTTCATCTTCAAGATTCAGGCGAACATGGACCCGCGCCACCGCGACCGCGTCGCCTACCTGCGCGTCTGCTCCGGCCGCTTCGAGCGCGAGATGACCGTACGCCACGCCCGCACCGGCAAGATGGTGCGGCTGGCCCGCCCGATGAAGCTGTTCGGGCAGGATCGTGAAACGGTCGAGGAGGGCTACGCCGGGGATGTCGTCGGGCTGATCAACCCGGGCGCATTCGCCATTGGTGACACCGTCTCCAGCGCGCCGATTGGCGCGTTCCCGCCGCTGCCGCGCTTCCAGCCGGAGCACTTCGCGCGGCTGGAGAACGTCAAGACCGATCGCTACAAGCAGTTCCTCAAGGGGCTGGAGCAGATCGAGGAGGAGGGCGGCATCCAGCTGCTCTATCCGACGGACTCCGGCCGCCGCGAGCCTATCCTCGCTGCCGTCGGCCAGCTGCAGTTCGATGTCGTCCGCGACCGGCTGGAGAACGAGTACGGCGTCGAGACGCGGCTGGAGCCGCTACCCTACGAGCTGGCACGCTGGGCGAAGGGCGACCCGGAGACGATCGCCGAGCTGGCCCGCAGCCGTGGCCGCCTGCGTTGCGAGGATCGCGACGGCAACACCGTCCTGTGCTTCTCGACCACCTGGGACCTCAACTACGTCGTGCAGAACACCGAGGGTGTCGAGCTGCTGAGCAGCGCGCGAGACGCAGCGCTGTAGCAGTCGGTGCGCAGAGCCGAGGCGCGATTGCGCGGTCTCAACGATCAGTCTGAGGCGGCGCGACCGGAAGGACAGGAGCTTCCCATGTACGTCGGTCTCGCAGCCCTCTATCGCCGCTGGATCAACGAGCTGTGGAACGGCGATCTGGCCGTTGCCAACGAGATCGTCAGCTCCGACTTCCTCGTCCATCAGGCACGCACCGGCCCGGGCGATTCTGCGGACTTCCGCGGCCCGGCCGGGATTCAGGCGATGGTTCGTGACGGCCACGCGCCGTTCAGCGACCTGACCTTCGCCATCGAGGTCGGTCCGCTCGTCTCCGGAGACTTCGTCGTTGGTCGCTGGAAGGCTGAAGGCGCGTACGCCGGAGGCATCCCCGGCGCGACTGCACCAGTCGGCACGCCGGTCACCTACCGCGGCACCGACATCCTCCGCGCCGAGGGCAACCGGTTCGTCGAGTACTGGGTCAGCGCGGATGTCTTCCAGCTCATGGCCGATCTCGGTGTCGACTGATTCTCGCTATGCACAGTAGTGCGTGATAGCGGCCTGTCTTGACTGCTGGCGCAGATTGACACTGCCCCCGCAGAGTGGGAGCATGGCTCTGTAACAACGAATTTCGCAGAGTACAGGAGGGCATATGGGCATCACCGCACGGGGAGCGATCGCGCGGACGCCGGGCGCGCCGGTCTCGATCGAGGAGTTTACGATCGACGATCCGGGGCCAAATGAGGTGCTGGTGAAGATCCTCGCCTCCGGTGTCTGCCACACCGACCTCGGCGTCAAGAGCGGCACCTATGGCACCGACGGCTTCCCATTCCTGATGGGCCACGAAGGTGCCGGCATCATTGAGGCGGTCGGGCCGGGAGTCGACGAATCGCGCATCGGCGAGTACGTCATCCTGGCCTGGCGCGCACCGTGTGGCGAGTGCCGCTTCTGCAAGACCGGCCAGCCGAACCTCTGCGCTGCCAGCTTGAACGCTGAGAAGCGCATGCGCACGACCGACGGTGTCACGCTGACGCCGGTGCTCGGCATCGGCACCTTCTGCACCCACACGCTCGTCCACGCCAAGCAGGCCGTGCCGGTCTCGCCGGACCTGCCCGCCCCGCAGATGTCGCTGATCGGCTGCGGCGTGATGACCGGCGTTGGCGCGGCGCTCTATTCGGCCGGCGTGCGACCCGGCACCAGCGCGGCGGTCTTCGGCTGCGGCGGCGTTGGCGACAGCGTCATCCAGGGCGCGAAGCTGGCCGGCGCGACGACGATCATCGCCGTCGACATCGACCCGCAGAAGCTGGAGTGGGCCAAGCAGTTCGGTGCGACCCACACTGTCAATCCCAAGGACGGCGACCCGGTCGCGGCGATCAAGCAGATCACCGGCGGCAATGGTGTCAACTACGCCTTCGAGGCGGTCGGCATCCCGCAGACGCTGGAGCAGGCGCTGTTCTGCCGCGACCTGGCCGGCACCTGCGTCTTCATCGGCGTGCCCGGCCCCGGCCCGACGCTGGAGCTGGACCTGCAGCGCTTCTTCGACCTCGGCGGCAGCTTCAAGGTCTCGTGGTACGGCGACTGCCTCCCAACCCGCGACTTCCCGCTGCTGGCCGACTGGTACCAGCAGGGCGAGCTCAACCTCGACGCCCTCGTCACCCGCGAGATCGCGCTGGAGGACACCGAGGAAGCCTTCGAAGCCATGAAGCGCGGCGAGACGCTGCGTTCGGTGATTGTGTTCGATCGCTAATCTGCAACAAATGGGGACGGGATAGACTCGTCCCCGCCTCTGTATTCCTCGGCACAACGGCAACGATCTGGATCGTTCCTTGCCATGTGGGCCGTCAGTGACAGACTGCCCGACCTCCTGCATGGCAGCCTCCCTATTGTCCTGTCATTCCGAGCCGCAGCGAGGAATCTCCCACCCGTTCGTGGTAGTCAGGCGGGGGAACGGATCCTTCACTGTCGGGTGCCATCGCCTACAAGGCAACCGAGCGTCGGATGATAGAGGCGGGGTTGGGGCGCAGCTGCGGTCGGCTGTATCCGGCCGGGGAGATTTCTAGCGTGTGCACTCGAAATGGCAGGTGGCGGGCTCGGCTGTCCCACCAATGACCGTACTAATCTGACGTTGATAGGTCCCTCGGGAAGCCGGCTCACGCACGTCCTCACTCGTAAAGTGGCCCCGCCATATTCGCCACCAATGGACCTTATCAGGTAGCCACATCCCGGCTACAGTACGACCACGTCGAGCCGATTCTCGGTGCGTTCTGATACAAAGGGGTATCGCATGGAAGCACGAATGGACTACGCGACGGCTGCGCCCGGGGTGATGCGGGCGATGGCCCAGCTGGATGCCTATGTCTCGAATTGCGGGCTGGAGCCATCGTTGCGTGAGCTGGTGAAGCTGCGGGCGTCGCAGATCAACGGCTGCGCCTACTGCGTCGACATGCACAGTCACGATGCACGCGCGCTCGGCGAGACCGAGCAGCGGCTGTACTCGCTGCCGACCTGGCGCGAGTCACCGTTCTACAGCGATCGCGAGCGGGCGGCGCTGGCCTGGACCGAGGCGCTGACGCTGGTCGCCGTCGATCACGTGCCGGACGCCGTCTTCGAGCAGGTTCGGCCGCACTTCACTGACGAAGAGCTGGCGAATCTGACGCTCGCCATCGGAACGATCAACGCCTGGAATCGCTTCGGCGTCGGCTTCCGTGATGTTCCGGCGGTTCGCGAGGCCGTCGCAGCGACATAGTCGCGACATCCAAACAGTGAACTCACTCTCTCCCACATAACCGGTCGGCGGACGAACTCGTTCCCGCCGACCGGTCCATTCCCCCGCGTGCGAAGGAAGAGCATCGATGACTACATCTCGCCGAGGGCAGCGTGACTCTCGCTCCCTGATCGTCCTCCTCGCGCTTGCCGCAATCTGGGGCATGTCCTACCTCTTCATCAAGGTCGCCGTCCGTGAATTGCCGCCGGAAACGATTGTCAGTGGGCGACTCCTGCTGGCGACACTCACGCTGCTCCTCGTGCTGTACGCGCGGGGGCTGCGTCTGCCGGCCAGCCTGTCGAAGTGGCGCGACTTCTTCATCGTCGGCATTTCCGCCGTCGTGCTGCCGTTTGCGCTCATTGCCTGGGGTGAGCAGTCGATCCCCAGCAGCCTGGCCGCCATCCTGACCGCGACAGCGCCGCTGTTCGCCGTGCTGGGCACGAGCGTCATCGCCCGCGACGAGCGTATGAGCGGCCTGCGCCTGTTCGGCATCGGGCTCGGCTTCTTCGGTGTTGTCTTCACTGTTGGCCTGCGGGACTTCGCCTTCTCCAGCGCCGCCTCACGCGGCCAACTGGCCGTGCTCGCTGCCGGTGCCTGCTACGGCCTGAGCGGCCTGTATGCGCGGAAGGCGTTTCGTGGTCAGCCGCCGCTGATCCCGGCCACCGGACAGCTCGTCGCCGGATCGTTGGTCATCACGCCGATCGCGTTGGTGCGCCACGGCCTGCCCAGCGTGCCGTCCGGCGAAGTCCTCGGTGCGATGCTGGCGCTGGCCTTCGTCTGCACGGCCGTCGCTTACATCCTGTTCTACTGGTTGATGGAGCGCATCGGCGCGGTCCGCACCTCAATGGTGACCTACCTGCTACCGCCGTTCGCGCTCGTCTACGGCTGGGCGTTGCTGGATGAGCAGGTCGGCGTGAACGTCATCGCCGGCCTGCTGCTTGTCATCGTTGGCATCCTGCTGGCCAATGGCATCCTGCGCCGACCGGGGCCAGCCAACCTGACGGTGCCGCCGCAGGACAACCTCTCGCTCGACGGTACGAGCTAACGCGGGCTAGATCCGCCCCAACCCGGCTCGCGCAGCCTCCTGCCACCAGGCGACGTCGGCGCGACCCGCGTCGCGCTGCGCGGGATTGGACTGGTATGCGACACGCGCGGCGATCCAGCCGTGGCGCAGGAGGCCGCCGAGCAGGCTGAGGTCGCGAATGGCGGCCCAGTCGCATTGGTCCAGGCGTGGACCGAGGCGTGCCGCGAGCTCACGTTCGTAGAGGGCGAGCGCATCCTCGCGGGAGGTCGGGCAGCGGCTTCCTGCGCCGGCGACGTACCAGACAATATCCAGCCCCGCGACGTCGCGCCCGGCTAGTGCCCAGTCGATCAGCACAACCGTCTCGCCATCAATGCCGATGTTGGCCGGACGTGCGTCGGCGTGAGTGAGTGTCTGCGGCAGCGGGGCGAGCGCGGTGACGAGCGGCGTCGGGTCGTTCGCCAGCCCCAGCACCTGCGACGCAATCCCCGGGTCGAGCAGGCTGACAAGCTTTTCCCAGCCATCGCTGATAATTGCGTGCATGGGTCCGCGTGGTCCGGTGTCGCGCAGCGCGGCGTCGGGCGAGACGACGTGGTAGTGGTGCCACGGGTCGCAGCCGTAGTCTATCGGCGCGAGATCCCAGTAGGCCGCGTGGGTTGCGGCCAATGCCATGACGATGCGCTCGTGCTGCGCGCTGGTGATGTTGCCGTTGATCGCCGTCAGCGCCGGGCCGACATCGCGCATCAGGATTGCCCAGCCGTCGCCGTCGCGTGCGACAGCGAGGTAGACGTGCGCCATCTCCGGCGGCAGACGATCGAGCAAACCGTCCGCCCAGATGGCCGCCTCACGTCCATGCCGATCGTCGGAGACGCGCATGAAGTAGTCCCAGCGTCGTGAGACGCGCTTCAGGAAGAGGCGACCGGCATCAGTCTCGATCGCGGTGATCGCACTGCCGGAGTAGGCCGATTCCTGCGGGCCGAGCGGCTCTTCGCGAACCGCTGCGACTGAGCGTCCGAGGATAGCGCTCAACGCCTCGGGTGCCAGCATTGCCGCGACACTCTCGAACACCCAATGCTCCGCCACGCGCGTCCCTCCCTCAGTCCGGTAAGACGTGCAGGATACACGCGATTGGCCAGACAGAACGGATCGGCATCTTGACGGGCCATTATGGGCACCACTACAACATGGACGTACCCCGCATCTTGATGGACAAGCGATCGAGCAAGGAGCCACGACGGCATGCAGCGATACCTGATCTCGTTCGATGACGGCGCGATGGACTTCCCTGACGAGATGATTCCCGAACTGTCTGAGGACACACACAGAGTCGTCCGCGAGGCCAAGGCCGCTGGCGTCTGGATCTTCGGCGGCGGGTTATTCCGTCAGCAAGCCAGCATCGTGGCGACCGACGGCACAGTTTCCGATGGCCCGTTCCCCGAAACGAAGGCCGTCCTCGGTGGGTTCGTGATCCTTGAAGTGTCCTCGCGCGAGGAAGCGCTCGTGTGGGCCGCCAAATTCGCCGCTGCTTGTCGCTGCGCCCAGGAGGTTCGGGAGATCATGTACGACCCGGAGTCCCTGTAGGCGGCCCTCACCCCACGGCAGCCAGCCCGCCAACACAAGGACACCCTCCCTCTCCCCACGGGAGAGGGAGGGCCGGGGAGGGTGAGGTTACCCCTCCAGCAACAGCGACATCGGGTCTTCGAGCAGCTCCTTGATGCGGACGAGGAACTGGACGGCTTCGCGGCCGTCGACGATCCGGTGGTCGTAGGAAAGGGCGAGGTACATCATCGGGCGGATGACGACTTCGCCGTTGACCGCGACCGGCCGCTCCTGGATCTTGTGCATCCCGAGGATGCCGACCTGCGGTGTATTCAGGATCGGCGTCGAGAGCAGCGAGCCGAAGATACCGCCGTTCGTGATCGTGAACGTGCCGCCCTGCAGCTCGTCGATCGTCAGCTTGTTCTCACGCGCCTTCGTGGCGAGGTCGATGATCTCCTGCTCGATCGCGGCGAAGGTCATCTTGTCGGCATCACGCACGACCGGCACAACAAGACCATCCTCGACGCCGACGGCAATGCCGATGTCGTAGTAGTGCTTGTAGACGATCTCGTTGCCCTGGATCTCGGCGTTGACGGCCGGGAAGGCCTTCAGCGCACCGATCGATGCCTTCGTGAAGAACGACATAAAGCCGAGGCCGACGCCGTGGCGCTCCTTGAACGCGTCGCGCCGCTCCTTGCGGACCTGCATGATCGCGCTCATGTCGACTTCATTGAATGTCGTCAGCATCGCCGCAGACTGCTGCGCCTCAACGAGCCGCGTGGCGATCGTCTGGCGGCGGCGACTCATACGGACGCGCTCCTCGCGACCATCGAGCATCGGTGCTGCCGGTGGCGGTGCTGCCGCTGCCGGAGCAGGTGCCGGGGCTGGAGGTGGTGCGGGAGCTGCTGGCGCGGCGGCCGGGCGAGATGCGCTGGCTGCGTGACGAACAATATCGTCCGGCAGCACGCGGCCGCCGGGCCCGGAGCCATTGACTGCTGAGAGATCGACTGCATATTCCTCGGCCAGTCGGCGCACGGCTGGGCCGGCGCGGCGGGCGATGTCGTCTGCCACATCCTCGCTGGCTGCCGGCGCTGGAGCCGGAGCGGCAGCAGGTGTCGGGGCGGCCGCCTCAGGTGCGGCTGCGGGTGCTGGTGATGGTGCTTCGGCTGGTGCGCCAGCGCCGGCACTCAGCATGCCAATGACCTCGCCAACCTCGACGGTATCGCCCTCATTGCGGGTAATACTCTCGATGACACCGGCCTGCTCAGCCGGGACCTCGACGTTGACCTTGTCGGTTTCGAGCTCGACGATCGGCTCGCTCCGCGCCACCTGCTCACCCGGCTGCTTCAGCCACTTGACGATGACCGCGTCAACGATGGATTCGCCCAGCGTTGGGACCTTGATCTCGAGCGCCACGTTCGTCTCCTTCGAAGGATCCGATTCAAAAACCGACAGTTGCCGCCCGTCTGATCCGGCAGATGGCCGTCGCGGGGAGCGGCAGTCGATTGTTACCTACGGGTCGTTGCCTTTGTCTTCGCAAGCGTCCACGCCGCCTCGACGATGCGCGCCTGCTCCGCGGCGTGTGCGTCGGCAGAGCCTTCTGCCGGGCTCGCCTGCTCTGGCCGTCCGATATAGCTCAGCTTCGCCTTCGAACCCATATCTTCCATGACTCCGTGCAGCTTGCCAAACATGTATAGCCACGGCCCCATGTTCTGCGGCTCCTCCTGGAGCCAGACGACTTCCTTCGCGTTCGCGTACTGCTCCAGCACCGCCTGGATCTTGTCGGTCGGGAACGGGTGCAAGAGCTCAATCCGCACGATCGCGATCTCTTCAGCGGTCTCGTGCTCTTCGTGGGTCAGGTCGACGTAGACCTTGCCACTGCAGAATACGACGCGGCGCACCTTGTCCGGGTTCTCGCTCGCCACCGGGTCATCGATCACCATCTGGAACTGGCCGTCGGTCAGATCGCGCAGGCTGGAGCCGGCGCGCGGATGGCGCAGCAGGCTCTTCGGCGTCATGATGATGAGCGGCCGCGGGTCGCTCTCGAGCAGCAACGCCTGCCGCCGCAGCAGATGGAAGTACTGCGCCGACGTTGTGCAGTTCGCGACGCGGATGTTGCGGTTTGCCGCGAGCTGCAGGAAGCGCTCGACACGTCCGCTGGAGTGCTCCGGCCCCTGACCTTCGTAGCCGTGCGGCAGCAGCAGCACCAGCGAGGATGTCTGCAGCCACTTCGCCTGGCCGGCGACGATGAACTGGTCAATGATGACCTGGCCGCCATTGGCGAAGTCGCCGAACTGACCTTCCCAGAGCACCAGCGTTTCCGGTGCGTAGACGCTGTAGCCGTACTCGAAGCCGAGCGGCGCCGATTCGGAGAGCGGGCTGTTCCAGACAGCGAATGCGGCAGCATCCGGCAATGACTGGAGCGCCGTGAACGTCGTGCCACGTTCGACATCGTGCAGAACGAGGTGGCGCTGCGAGAATGTGCCGCGCTGTGCGTCCTGGCCGGTCAGCCGGATCGGCGTGCCTTCCATCAGGATCGAACCGAACGCGAGCGACTCGGCCAGCGCCCAGTCGATGGCACCGTCGGTTTCGAGTGCTGCCTTGCGTCGTTCGAGCTGGCGCTTCAGCTTCGGGTTGAGCGTGAAGTCATCCGGGAAGGTGTGAAGCGAGTTATTGACCTGATGCAGGACGCCCGGGGACACCGCTGTCTCGATTTCGATCGGGCGCTGCGACGTGGCGGGCTGCTCGGCGGTCGCTGGCTTGTCGGGCGACCCAGCCTCACGCACCTGCTGCAGGTGATCCATTGCGGCGGCGAGGAGCTGATCGCCCTGGCCGGCCGGAATGACCCCCTCGTCCTCAAGCTTCTGCGCCCAGATCGCCCGCGCGGTCGGGTGCTTGGTGATGCGGGAGTACATCTCTGGCTGGGTGAATGTCGGCTCGTCGCCTTCGTTGTGGCCCCAGCGGCGGTAGCCGATCAGGTCGATCAGGAAGTCGCGCTTGAAGCGGCTGCGATAGGCGATCGCCAGGCGGGCGACATTGAAGCAGGCCTCGGCGTCGTCGGCGTTGACGTGGACAATCGGGATCTCGAAGCCCTTGGCCAGGTCGCTGGCATAGAGCGTCGAGCGCGAGTCCTGCGGTAGCGTCGTGTAGCCGATCTGGTTGTTGGTGATGATGTGGACCGTGCCGCCGGTTGAGTAGCCCTTCAGCGCCGAGAGGTTCAGCGTCTCGGCGACGATACCCTGGCCGGGGAACGCGGCGTCGCCGTGGATCAGGATCGGCAGCGAGCCCATCGGATCGTGGGTTGGTGGGCCCGATTCCTCGCGGTTCTCCTGCGAGGCGCGCGCCATCCCTTCGACGACCGGATCGACGAACTCCAGGTGGCTCGGGTTGGGTGCCATGATGATCGGCACATCAACGCGGGTGCCGCCACCCTCGCCCGCCTCGCGGCGCAGGCCCAGGTGGTACTTCACGTCGCCGGTCCAGCCAATATCGCTGGTGTCGGTCTGCGAGACACCGCCGCGCGGGCCGTGCTCGAACTCGGAGAAGATCGCTTCGTACGGCTTGCCGAGCACGTGGGCCAGCACGTTCAGTCGGCCACGGTGGGCCATGCCGATGACGATCTCGCGGATGCCGTTGCGGGATGCATCGTCGACGATGACGTCCAGCATCGGCACGACCGCGTCGGTGCCTTCGACCGAGAAGCGCTTCGCGCCGAGGTAGGTCGTGTGCAGGAACTTCTCGAACGCCTCGACAGCGGTCAGGCGGTCGAGGATTGCCTTCTTCTGCGAGCCATTGAGTGGCGTTGAGTACGCGCCGCTCTCGACGGCGTCGCGCAGCCAGTTGCGCTGCTCAACGTTCTGGACGTGGTCGAACTCGTACCCGATCGGGCCAGAGTAGACGGCGCGCAGGCGTTTGATCGCTTCGAGCGCGTTGCGCGACTGCTGAACCAGCGGCCCATCGACGACCTGCGCCGGGAGTTGCTCCAGGTCAGCATCGGTCAGCCCGAACTGCTCCTGCTGCAATTCTGGCGCGGACGCAGGCGGGTCGGTGATCGGTGCCGTCCTGGCGGCCAGGTGGCCGTAAATACGAATGTTCTGTGCGTAGTGTGCGGCTGCCAGCACCCGGCTGATGTCTGCCGGTGCGGCCGCCGGAGCAGCGGTCGTTGCGCCGTTGCTGCCGATCTGCGGTGGCGTCCAGTTCGCGAAGAACGCGCGCGCCTCGTCATCGACAGATGACGGATCGGCGAGATACTGATCGTAGAGTTCGAGGATATAGCCGGCGTTCACTCCGTGGAACGCGAAGCGGGCCGACTGTCGTGTCGGGCTTGTTTCCTGTGCCATCCCGGTCACCTATCGTTCACAGACGGTGCCCGCCGCTGGGCGGTGCTTCTTCCCTCACCCCGCGCCTGGTGTGGGATGGCAGCACCATAGGAGCTGCCGACCAGCCGCTAGGCTTTCATCATAGTACAAATGTCATGTGGATGCTCCAATTCTGACGAACGACGAGGAAAATTGGATGATTGAGTGGCGAACAGACACCGAGCAGGCCAAAGCGGATGCACTCCGGCTGCGGCGGCCAATTCTGATTGATGTCTTCAGAGTCCCCTGACGAGGATGTGATCGGCTGGATGCCGATACGTACCCGGATGCCGACGTCATCTCAGCAATCAGCGCGCGCTTCGTGCCGCTACGGCTGAACCTGTTCGAGTCCCCGCGTGAGCAGGTGCGACCGCTGAATGTCATCTGGACGCCGACGATCCTGTTCGCCGACCGTCGGCTGGCGGTGCATTACCGTTCGCTGAACTTCCTGCCGCCGCCCGAGTTCCTGATCATGCTCGACATCGGCGAGGCCGAGGTCGCCCTGCGCTGGAGTCAGACCGATCACGCAATCGAGCTGCTCAATGCCGCCGTGAGCGCCGACCCGACCGGCCCCTGGGCAGCCGAAGCGCTCTATCGATTGGGGATCGCGACCTACCTGAAGACACGCTCGAACCCGGAGATGTACGTGATCTGGGATCGCCTCCGCGAGCAGTTCCCGGACAGCATCTGGGCAAAGCGCATCCCCTGAGGGGTCGGTCGAGTATGCTGCTGGCGTGAATCAATCGAAGCGAGACGGGGCGGACATCGTGGCGGAAGCGGCGCGACCAAAGGGCCAGCAGGCTGCGGAGCTGCGCTATGGCAGCACGCGCTCGTTCATGCTCCGCACGCTCTACTCGTGGTTGACGCTCACCATCCTCTATCTCGGCGTCTGGCCGATGCTGGTGATCTATGCCGATGCGCCGAGCGTCGACCCCGAAGACACGCCGCTTGGCTGGTATCAGCTTCGCCTGCTCGCGCCGCTGCTCACCGCCATCGTCGCCGCCTGGCTGTGGCGCGCCTCGCCGGTGCCGACCTCGACCGGCGCGCGCGCCCGACTGGAGGCGCTGATTCGCACCGACAGACTCTGGCAGCAGCTGCTCTTCTTTCTGCTGGGCACGATCGTCGTCGTCGCGCTGTTCCTGCTGGTTGCGGACCCCGGCGGGGGGCTGCGACTGCTGGCGCTGACACTCGCCGAGGCCGCCGTCATCGGCATCATCATCTCCGGCTACCTGCAGGGTGCGTTCGAGCTGGTAACGCGCACGCGCGTTGCCGCGCTGGCGGCCACCGGCCTCTACGCGCTCACGTTCGCGATGCGGGCAACGCTGGCGGTCGCTGCGCAGACGACTGGCGATGTGCCGATCGCCCTGGCCGCCGGCCTCATCGCCGGCGGGCTGATTGGCGCGGTCGCCTGCCTGCTGCGGGCCGCCAGCGGGAGCATCGTGCCGGGTATCCTCGCCCTCTGGCTGCTGTTCCTCGCGATTGGCCTGTCCGCCTTCTTCGCTTGATGTTCCCTCTCTGCTTGACGGCATCTCGATAGCACACTAGCATTCGCCGACAATAGTCACGACTTGAATAGATAGTCGCTGGCTATGATGTCGCCGTGCATTGGGTGTCGCAGCGAATGTGCCTGAAAGAGGTAGCGTATGGGTCCAACGAAACGGTGGGCGGTTGTCCTCTTTGGCGTCCTGCTCCTGGCGCTGATGCTCTCCGCCTGCGGCGGTGATGACGCCGATCCGACAGCCACATCGCCAGCTGGTGCCACCACTGCGTCCGCGGCAGCCGAATCCCCGGTCGCCGCACTCAACGGTACGCTCACCGTCTTTGCTGCCGCATCGCTCACTGATGCGTTCACTCAGATCGGCGACCGTCTCAAGGCCGATAACCCTGGTCTTGAGATTGAGTTCAACTTCGCCGGATCCCAGTCGCTTGTGACCCAGCTCGGCCAGGGCGCGCACGCTGACGTCTTCGCTTCGGCTGACACGAAGCAGATGCGTGCTGCGCAGGACGAGAACGTTATCGCCAACGATCCGGTCATCTTCACTCACAACCGGCTGACGATCATCGTCCCGGCCGACAACCCGGGCGGCATCGAAACGCCGGCCGATCTGGCGAAGCCCGGCCTGAAGATCGTGTTCGCCAACGAGGAAGTCCCCGTCGGGCGCTACACAGGCCAGGTGCTGGACCTGATGAGCGCCGATCCGGCCTTCGGCGCTGACTTTCGCGCGCAGGTCGAGGCCAACATCGTTTCGCTGGAGGACAACGTCAAGCAAGTCGTCACGAAGGTGCAGCTCGGTGAGGCAGACGCCGGTATCGTCTACACGTCGGACGTCACTCCCGCCGTTCGCGATGATGTCGCGACGATCGAAATCCCCGACGATCTGAACGTCATCGCCGAATACCCGATCGCGCTGGTTAGCGACGGTGATGCCAATCTCGGGCAGGCGTTCATTGACGCGGTACTGTCAGAAGCTGGGCAGCAGGCGCTGGCCGACAACGGCTTCCGCTAAGATCCACCATTAGCGGCACTTGCTCGGTGCCACTTTACGCAATTACCAATGCTGATCTATCATAAGCGTGCGAGGGTTGCGCTTTGCAATCCCGAAGTTGCGCTATGCCGGTTGGCGGCGCGTGTGTCGCGAACTCTGGCCGGTCGAGCGCTTCGTCCGGAAAGGGGACGCATGTGAGCTCACCATATGTCCCACATCGGCCGAAAGAAGGTTGGGGTCACGGCTGGGAGGTCGGTCTCGGGACCGTCACTGTCGTGCTGCTAATCCTGGCGATCCTCTCCCTGATCCTGTAACGCTTCGGCTACTCAGTCGGGGATGTGGACGCGCGTAACAGGACGACCGGCTGACGGACACGCCCCAGCACTTTGGCAGCGATGCTGCCGGAGACAATCCCTTCCAGTCCCGCTTTGGCGTGAGTGCTGAGGAACAGTAGATCCGAGCCGGTCTCCTGCACAGCAGCAGCAATCTCACCGGCGACATCGCCGCGCCGAACAAGCGCGACGGTCGCCGGGTCACCGATCGCATCGCGCAGGTTTGTGAGATACGTCGCGGTCTCCTTGACCTGCATGTCGAGCAGGGCCGATGTTGCAGTCGGCAGCATCGTCGCTGGCACCGCGCGCTCACCGCGCACTGAGGCGAGCGTTGGCACCACGCTGATGAGCGCCAGCCCTGCGCCGAACGCCGTGGCTACACTGCGCGCCAGCGGCAGCGCCTCGGCGGCCATCGGCGTGCGATCCAGCGCGACGGCAACCCGCCGACAGGCGAATTCCGGCCCGCCAATATGCTCCGGTCGGGTGATGAGGACCGGACGATCCGTCCGCTGCAGCACGTTCTGGGCGATGCTTCCGAACAGCAGGCCGCGCAACCCACCGCCCCCGTGAGTGGTAATCGCGATCAGGTCAGCATCCAGCTCGGCTGCGTGCTGAGCGATGCTGGCGGCGATGTCGTGCTCCGGGTTCAGATGCACGTGCTGCTCGAAGACCGTGTGGCCGTTCCAGCGCCGGGCGGCGTCGGCCAGGTAGCTGGCAGACTCGTGCTCCTCGGTCAGGTGCGGCTCGCCGTGGACCAGCTCTGGTGCGTCGTGCTCCAGCACATGCAGCAGCGTGACCGTCGCGCCGGTAGCCAGCGCAATCGCTCGCGCCGGCACGAGCGACGCCTCGGCCAGGCGTGAGCCATCCAGCGGAACAAGGATGTTGCGGATCGTCGGCAGCGTTGTCATCGTCATGATCCGAAGAACGTCTCGTATAGCAGAAACAGGTTGAGCCCGATAATCAACGTCGCCACGATGCTGGCGGCGATGGTCGTGATCAGGCGATTCGTCATATCGCCCATCAGGTCGCGGCGCTGAGTGAAGCGTACCAGCGGCACCAGCGCGAAGGGGATGCCGAAGGAGAGGATCACCTGGCTGATGACCAGCGTTCGCGTCGCTTCAATGCCCAGCGCAATAACGAGCAGCGCCGGCACCATCGTGATCGATCGACGGAACCAGAGCGGCACCTGCCAGCCCAGGAACCCGCGCATGATGACCTGGCCGGACATCGTGCCGACCGTCGATGACGACAGCCCGGCCGCCAGCAATGAGACGCCGAAGATGACGCTGGCCGAGCCACCGAGCAACGGCGTCAGTGTCTCGTACGCGCGCAGGATCAGGTCGTCACCCTCGGACACCAGGCCGGTGTTGTGGAAGGTGACGGCCGCCATCAGCAGCATGGCCGCGTTGACGAACCCGGCGACGCCCATCGCGATGAAGACATCGATCAGCTCGAAGCGGAACAGGCGGCGGCGTTGCTCGGCGTTCTGCGCGACGATGCGATCCTGCGTCAGCGCCGAGTGCAGGTAGATGACATGCGGCATCACTGTCGCGCCGAGGATGCCGGAGGCCAGCAGCACGCTATCGGTGCCCGACAGCTGCGGCCGGACGATCGCGTCCATCGTCGCACCAAAGTCCGGCTTGCCGAGGAACAGCTCGACGATGTAGCAACCGGCGATGACGCCGACGAAGCCGGTGATCACCGCTTCCAGCGGACGGAACCCGTAGTGCTGCATGCCGAGGATGGCGAACGTGACGATGCCGGTCAGGATGCCGGCCGGCAGCAACGGGATGCCGAATAGCAGATTCAGGCCGACCGCCGCGCCGAGAAACTCGGCCAGATCGGTCGCCATCGCGACCACTTCGGCCAGCAGCCAGAGCGCGAACACGACCGGTCGCGGATACTCATTGCCGATCAGCTCGGCCAGATTATGGCCGGTCGCAATACCCAGCTTTGCCGACAACGACTGAACCAGCACTGCCATCAGGTTTGAGGCGATGACGACCCAGACGAGCATGTAGCCATAGGACGCGCCGGCCTCGATATTCGTCGCGAAGTTGCCGGGATCGACGTAGGCGATGGCCGCGATAAACGCCGGACCGAGGAACGGCAGAATGCGGCGCAGCACATGCTTGTTGCTCGCGCCGGCGAGGACTTCGGATGCGCTGGCGATCGTCTCGGTATCGGCGTGCCCGCTGATGATTTCCCCAGCGTAGCGCCGTCCGGCAGGCGTTTCGCGGTTGTCCGGGGAGGCGTCTGTTGCAGCGGTCGGTTGTTGCGTCGTGCCGTATCGCTCGTCCGGCATAGGTGGTGGCTGCACCGATTCTATGGCATGCCGTAAGCCGATATTAGTCTCGGCTCATCCTACGCCTGTTGGCGCGGCGACGCAAGAGGATCGTGACGCGAGATGTGAGGGAGGTGGCCCTCACCCCCCGGCCCCCTCTCCCAACCGGTGGGAGAGGGGGTGTCATCACCATTGCGGGTTGGCTGCCCGTCTTCGTCGTTCGGCACGTATGCTTGGTGAGGCAGGAGGGATACATGGCTTCGCGACGGCCGGCGGGCGCGATGACGCGGCGGGATTTCTTCAGCGATCTGATCGAGATTGTGCGCCGCGATCTGGCGGTCGATCGGCGCGAGTTCGAGGTTCGCCAGACGATGAACCTGCTCAAGCTGCACTACGGCGCGAACTACCGGGTCCACTACGAGGTCTGGATCAGTAGCGAGCAGCAGCAGGTTGAGGTTGGGCTGCACTTCGAGGACGGTCCGGCCAGCACCGAGCGCCTTCTTGCGCACTTCGACGCGACCATTCTGGAGATCAAGCATGAGCTGGGCGTACAGGCAGAGCTGGAGCGCTGGACCCGCTCGTGGGGACACCTCTTCGAGCTCCACCCGCTGGAGCCACTGACCACGCCGTTCGCTGAGCGCCTGGCTGAGCGGCTGATTCTCTACATTAACGTCCTTCAGCCGCTGCTCGATGATGCCTACGAGCGTGGGCTGGTTCCGCGCACGCCACACCCGAGCACCTTCAGCCAGCGCTTTCGCAATCGGCGACGCAGTGCCTGAACTCACCGCCCTCGTGGCATTCCTCTTGCTGCACCAACGAATGTTGTTACTGCCGATTCGCCCAGATGGAGCGAGCTGGCGTCCTTGGAATGGGCGGTCGGCAGGCGATGCACGCAGCCGGGCCCGCGGAGGTGCTGCCGCGGGCCATCATGTTTGTGGCTGTAGTGTGTTTGTTGGAGCGCCACGCACGGTTCCGGCGTGGCAAGAGAAGATTTGAGGTGGGCATCGGCCCTTATCCCGTGCTTTTGCTTTGGGAAGAGGATGCCCGCACAAATCTGTCAATTTCCTGGACGTGCATCGCGTCGCGTGCAGTGCCCGGTGCAAACCGGGGATGAAGAAATGGAGAGGTGACTGTGCCTTTCGACAAGGGTTATTCGGACCTGATGAACGATGCAATGGCAGGCAGGGTGAACCGCCGCCAAGTGCTGCGTCGGGCGGCGGTTCTGGGGCTATCGCTTCCGGCCATTGGCGCGCTGTTAGCCGCCTGCGGTGGCGATGATGACGAAGCGACCTCGACGACAAGCACAGGTGGCGAGACCGCAACTGAGCCTGCTGCCACCTCCGAGCCGGAGTCCTCGCCAACTGAGGGCGAAGCTGAGTCATCCCCGACGGAGAGCGAGGCCGAAGCGTCGCCAACTGAAAGCGAAGCCGCGGCGTCACCCACCGAGAGTGAGGCCATGGGGTCTCCGACCGGCTCAGGCGAGATGTCGATCGACGTCGCGCCAGAGGTTGCCAACGCAGACGCTGCCAGCCAGTACAGTGGCGCCAAGCTCACCTATTACGGTGACGGCGTCGGCATCGGCAA
>JBDHWD010000061.1:0-17878 GCA_039810005.1 Thermomicrobiales bacterium
TTCGCGTACTTGAATCGGCAAACGTAGAGCCGATTGTTGATCCGAGCAATGTCGAAACCAGGTACACGCGCAATGCTCTTCGGCATGAGATCATTCCGGCGTTGCAGCGCCTGTTTCCCGGGTTTCCAACGACGTTGCTTCGTTCGATGGCCCTGATTCGCGACGATGCGGCGACCGTCGATGAGATTGCTCAGGATGCCATCGCGCAGATGGTGGAGGCTTCTGGATCAGTTGTCCGCGTCGATCGAGCAGCGCTGCGACGTGCGTCGCGTCCTGTGGCGTCTCGCGTCGTCCGGCATGTGGCGCGAGATGTATCTGCGATGGGCGCAGAGGCCGATTGGCGCGAGCTGTCTGCCGAGCGCGTCGATGCTGTCCTGACGGCAGCTCGCGGCCGTACCGGCGCGCGCATCGAATTGCCATATGGCGTTGATGTTGTTATTGAACGGACCTGGCTGGTATTTCAGCAGCGAGGGGGAAGGGGCGACGATGACGGACGACCAGCGGATGGATAGCGGAATAGCGCGTGTTCTTGTGTCTGAGGAGCAGATTCAGGAGCGTGTTGCTCAGCTCGGCGCGGAGCTCGGCGAGATTTATCGCGATGGCTGCCCCATCCTCGTCGGTATATTGACCGGCGCGTTCGTGTTCATGGCCGATCTGTCGCGGGCGATGACGTGCCAGCTCGATGTTCAGTTCATGGCAGTCTCCAGCTACGGCGCATCGACACAGTCCAGCGGCGTCGTGAAGATCCTGAAAGATCTTGATACCCCAATTGAGGGCCGCGACATTCTTATCGTCGAGGACATAATCGACAGTGGATTGACGCTCGCCTATTTGCTCGACGTACTGAGCCGACGTGGACCGAAGAGCATCCGCGTGGTGACGCTGTTGATGAAGGAGCGCGAGCATCATCCAAACGTTCAGGTCGACCATTGCGGGTTCCTGATTCCGGACGAGTTCGTTGTCGGATATGGCCTTGATGTTGCAGGTCGATATCGGAATTTGTCGTACGTCGGCGTGTACGACGGATCGTAATTGAACGGCTGGAAGGCGCTCGTTATTGTCCTGTTATAATCTGGGCACGTTGTTCCGCTCACTCAACTGGTTGTGCTCCTCCTGTTCGTGTAACCAGAGCGGAGCACCTGCAGAGGATACCCGATGACCGACAACCGATGGCTCCGCAATGGCTTTGTCTGGATCATCCTGATTATCGCGGTGATCGCGCTATGGTTCATGGTGACCAGTGGTGGCGAGCGCACGCGAACACGCGATCTCAGTAGCATCGCGCAGGATATTCAGGCCGGGCAGGTCGCGCGGCTCGAACAGACCGAAAACTCGAGCAAGGTCACCGTCTATTACAAGGGCTCAGACGAAGTAGAGACGTTCCGGCTGCCGCAGAACGTCAACATCTACGATGCGCTGATGCTCTACGGCGTCGAGCCAACAGACGTCGACATCACGATCAAGGCAGCGAGTCAGTGGGGTAACTGGCTCGGCATCATGACTTTCATATTACCGACACTGATTCTGATCGGCATCGTGATCTTCATGATGCGCCAGGCACAAGGCAGCAACAGCCAGGCGATGTCGTTCGGCAAAAGTCGGGCGCGGATGTTCACCGGTAACAAGCCGACCGTGACGTTCGCCGATGTTGCCGGCGTGAATGAAGCCAAAGAGGAGCTCGTCGAAGTCGTCGAGTTCCTGAAATATCCTGAGAAGTTCTCGGCGCTCGGGGCACGTATCCCGCGTGGCGTCCTGCTCGTTGGCCCTCCGGGCACCGGCAAGACGCTTCTTTCTCGCGCAGTGGCGGGCGAAGCAGGCGTGCCGTTCTTCAGTATCTCCGGCTCCGAGTTCGTCGAGATGTTCGTCGGCGTCGGCGCGTCGCGCGTTCGCGACCTGTTCGACCAGGCCAAGCGCAACGCTCCCTGCATCGTGTTCGTTGACGAGATCGATGCCGTTGGCCGCCAGCGCGGCGCCGGACTCGGTGGTAGCCACGACGAGCGTGAGCAGACACTCAACCAGATCCTTGTCGAGATGGACGGCTTCGATAGCAGCACGAACGTAATCGTCATTGCTGCGACGAACCGCCCGGACGTGCTTGACCCGGCGCTGCTCCGACCGGGCCGCTTTGACCGGCAGGTCATTCTTGATCGCCCCGACATCGCCGGCCGCCTTGCGGTCCTTGAGGTGCACTCTCGCGGGAAGCCACTGGAAGACGATATTCAGCTTGAGGATCTGGCACGCCAGACGCCGGGGTTCTCCGGTGCTGACCTTGAGAACCTGGTGAATGAGTCGGCAATTCTGGCGGCCCGTCGCAACAAGAAGACGATCGGCCGCAAGGAGCTCGCCGAAGCGATCGACCGTGTCGTCGCCGGGCCGCAGCGCAAGAGCCGCGTGATCAGCGAGCGCGAGAAGCTCATGACCGCGTACCACGAAGCCGGTCACGCGCTCGTCGCCCGCATGCTGCCCAACGCTGACCCGGTGCGGAAGGTGTCGATTGTCGCCCGTGGAATGATGGGCGGCTACACCAGCGTCGTGCCGGATGAAGATCGCTTCTTCTGGACCAAGAGTCAGTTTGAGGACATGCTGGCCTACATCATGGGTGGTCGCGTTGCTGAAGAGATCGTGTTCAACGAGATCTCAACCGGAGCCTCGAACGATATCGAGCGCGCCACCGGCCTTGCACGTCGCATGGTCACCGAATACGGCATGAGCTCGACGCTCGGTCCGCTGGCATTCGGTAAGAAGGACGAGCTCGTCTTCCTGGGTCGTGAGATCAACGAGCAGCGTAATTACAGCGATGAGGTCGCGTTCCAGATTGACCAGGAGATTCGCCAGCTCATTGACGGCGCATACACGCTGGCGCGCGAAGTCCTGACGGAACACGACGACAAGCTCGAGGCGATCGCCATGCTGCTGATGGAGAACGAGACGGTCGAGGCCGACGAGCTTGAAGCGCTCTTCGACTCGCCGCGTCCGCAGCCGACGCTGCACGGTCCGTCGCATTCGCCGGTGCCGGCTGGCAATACCGAGCGCGAACGGCGGGAGCCGGACGTTGCGCCTCGACTTCGCCCGCAACCTGCTTCAGGATAGCGAAGACTCATCGTGATTTGAACACTGCAAGGCGGCCGAAGGGCCGCCTTCATGTTTGTTCCGCTCCAGCACCCTGGGTGTCACGCGCTCACTTGAGAGCGTCGTAACGATCCTCATCGCAGCTCTTCGACGATTCCGATGATGACCTCCGCCGGGCCACGAAGGTAGCAATAGCGGTAGATGTCTTCGTACTGCGCAATTTCGCCCACAAGCGTGGCTCCGTGTCGCTGCAAGCGGCTGTACGTGTCGTCGAGAGAGTCAACCAGAAAGGTGAGGCGAGGGATGCCCGGCGTGTTTACCGGTGCCGCGGTCGGCTTCGCGGTGGATTCAGGTGACAGAAAGGTCGAGAGCTCAAGGCGACTATGGCCGTCCGGGGTCCGCAAGAATGCCAGGTTCGCCTTCACGTCGCTCAGCCCGACAAGCTGGTCCACCCAGGTACCTTCGACCGTCGTCTCGCCTTCGACCTCCATGCCCAGCTCGACAAAGAACGCGATTGCCGCAGCGAGATCTGTGACAACGTAGCCGGCGTGATCCATGCGCTTGATTGCCATGAAATCTGCTCCTCGGTCCGCAGCGCGTAAGAACGATGTCGACGCCAGAAGCTGTGGCAACAATCAGATACAGGCGCGGGTGAAGATGTGACCTGTCGGTCAGAATACGGATTCATGCGTCGATGGACAACAGGTCGATGAATTTGATGGTGTTCAGGGGAAATGCAACGAGCCGCCAATAATGGCGGCTCGTTCGCTCACTTCGTGGGTGGAGGCGGGGGGATTCGAACCCCCGACCTCTACAGTGCGATTGTAGCGCTCTCCCAGCTGAGCTACGCCCCCACGACTGCGTCACGAGACAGCTCGCAACGAGAGCGAAGTTTACCATGAGCATCGGTCGGTGACTACAGATGTGGACGCGACTCGTGATCTTTAGTGCAATGTCAGCGTCATGCTCGCAATGCCATTGCTCGGGTAGACCATGCGCTTGACGGTGCTCGGATCGGCCACCTCAATTGAGGTCGTTCGGCTCAGAAGCTCCTCAATGGCCACAAGCATCTCCAGTCGGGCGAGCGAGGCACCGATGCAGTCGTGGATCCCCCACCCAAACACGAGACTGCGGTCGAGATTCCGGTTCAGATCGATCGTATCCGGATCCTGAAACACGGCTGGATCACGGTCGGCGGCAATCCACATGAGTGTGAGCCGCTCGCCCGCCGGGATGTGGCGTTCCGCGATCTTCACGTCGCGCGTTGTCGTGCGCCGATTTGAGACAAGTGGGCCATCGGTTCGCAGAATCTCGTCAATCGCCTGGGCCAGTCTGTCCGGTTCCTCGCGGAGTTGTTGCTGGAGCTCCGCATCGCTTGCGAGGTGCCAGGTAAGTATTCCAATACCAGCAGCAACTGTGCCGTGTCCCGCGATCCAGTTGCGGACAGTACTGACGATATCGGCGTCGCTCAGAACCTGCCCGTTCACAGTCGTCGTCATCAGACGGCTCGTCAAGTCATCCTGAGCCTTCTTGTCGCGTCGGCGATCGGCGAGCTCCTCCTGTACGATGGCCGTGAACTCTCGGGCCAGCGCAGCGCTGGTTTCCCTGTCACGTGCCAGCGACGCTTGTTGATTGCCATGCGTCCAGCCTCGCAGGTGTTCCCAGCGATCGGCTCGCCATCCCAGATACTCGACGGCGCAGCGCAAAGAGTAGGCGGTGGCGAAGGCATCGATGAATTCGGCCCCGGGCTGGTTGATCAGCGGAGTCGCTAGCTCTGCCGCAATCGACCGGAAGCCCGGCTCAAGGCGAGACATCTGATCCGGCGTAAAGAACGGTGCGAGCGCGGAACGGTAGGCTGTATGCTCTGGCGGGTCCATTCCATTGGGAACAGCTCTGTGATTTGAAAAGCTACTGAACGTATTGGGATCATCGAGAATGTTGATGATGTCCGCGTGGCGAAAGATGGACCAGTTGAGAAACTCACTCCATGCAACAGGGCAACGCGATCGCATCTGGTCAAACGCTTCAACCTGATTATTGAGAACCGATGCGTCTCGCGGGTCCCAGTCAGCAGTTCGCTCCTCGCTCATATATGCCTCCAATTTCACGAAACAGTCTTGACATTTCCTGGCCAGCAAGGCAGGTGCCATTGGGGCTACCAGCAGGTTGCGTTTCGATGATTCGTGGGCATCTGAGCATGATCAGGAAGGGGGTGTTGAGCGTATGAATGGGATGTGATTGCCCGGGAGTGAGAGCGGGTGATGGGACTCGAACCCACGGCATTCTGCTTGGGAAGCAGACACTCTACCAACTGAGTTACACCCGCACGACTGCGATGAATGTTACACCTGGTCAGCGGTCGACACAATCTCCCAATCGCTGCGCAGTCGTCCAAGCTCCATATGCTCAATGTGATACGTGGCGTGTTGCGGCACTCCCAGCAGCATGCGAACGGACCTTGCCGCGCGCTCTTGCCGATACGCAGTCGTTTCACTAGCACGCAGCGCCGCGCGATTTTCCCACAGTTCGCCAAATATCGCCTTACCGGTGACATCATCTCCAAGCGCAAGCACACCGATGAAGCCAGGGTGTTCGCGTTCCAGCTCATCGACTGCGGCGTGGCCGGCTGCCACGATCGAATCCCAATGCAGCGGGTCGACGCGGATTGTCGTGAATCGAGCGTGCGCGGTGTGCGGGACCACGTCGTCGCGGAATCGGATCTTGTTCACGTAGATCGAATACGTTTCGCGCATGAGCGGAGAATTCCAGTACTGGCTCAGGATTGCGACATCGTTGTTCGTTTCTGGCTCAATGCTCACCAGGTTTTGCTCGGCCTTCGCCCACAGCGTGATCGTCATCATGCGACTGTGATCGCGATTCAGGAGCGTGAGCTCGCCGCTGTAGGAGTCTCGACAGCGGAGCGCTGGGAGTGTCTGGTTCGTGAGGACATCAAGCGCAGCCGACAACATCTCGGGTCGGTACGTGCACGACGTTACGCGCGCGAACTGAGGGACAGGTAGTTGATGCATCTCTCGCGCAATCTGGCTCCATCTGGGCTGATTGACCAGTGTAAACAGTATCGGAATTTGCGGTGAAGGTCAATCTGCCTCGTAAATGATCTTCTGAACGGTCTGTTACGATAGCCGACGCTGCCATTTGAACCATGTCAGGAGAGGCAAAATGCATTCCGGGAGTGACGTTGAGAGCACGCTAATCGGAATAGTCTGCTCGAATTGCGGACATCGTTACGACGCAGACCAGCTGCTGACGGTGTGCGACGAATGCGGCAAGGTGCTGCTGGCCGAATACGATCTGGATCGCGCGAAGGCCACCATGACACCCGAAGCGCTCGCTGGGCGGCCGTGGAATCTATGGCGCTATGCGGAGATCATGCCGGTCCGCAATCCAGAGCACCGACTGACGCTCGCTGAAGGCGGCTCGCCGCTGCTCGACGTTGACCGCTGGGCTGCAGGAGTCGGACTTTCGAACCTGCTGGTCAAGGACGAAGGACGCAACCCGACCGGATCGTTCAAGGCGCGCGGCCTCGGTTCGGCTGTCTCGCGCGCACGCGAGCTCGGAGTGAAGGTTATTGCACTTCCGTCGGCCGGCAACGCTGCCGCGGCGGCGAGCGCGTACGCAGCGCGTGGCGGCATGGATGCGGTCGTCTTCATGCCGAAGGACGCTCCCGAGGTGTTCAAGGCCGAGTGCCGCGCGTTGGGCGCGCGCGTCTTCCTGGTCAACGGCCTCATCAACGACGCCGGCAAGGTTGTGCGCGAAAACGGGGAATCGCGCGGCTGGTTCGACGTGTCGACGCTGAAGGAGCCGTATCGGGCCGAGGGCAAGAAGACGATGGGTCTGGAGCTTGTCGAGCAGCTCGGCTGGCAGGTGCCCGACGCGATCATCTATCCCACTGGAGGCGGCACCGGCATCGTTGGCATGTGGAAGGCATTCGACGAGCTGGAGAAGATGGGCCTGATCGGCTCGGCTCGGCCACGCATGATCGTCGTGCAGTCCGATGGCTGTGCGCCGATCGTCAAAGCGTTTGATGTTGGCGATCGGCACGCGCCGCTCTGGGAGGGCGCAGACACCATTGCGCCGGGCATCCGGGTGCCGATTGCGATTGGCGATTACCTCATTCTCGATGCCGTGCGCGAGAGCGGCGGCACCGCCATCGCTGTTTCCGATGCGGAGCTGGATGCTGCGATGCGCTCCGTTGCTGAGAAGGAGGGCCTCTTCGTCTCTCCGGAGTCCGGTGCGGCGTTCGCGGCAGCCGAGAAGCTGCGAGCCGAGGGCAAGCTGGCGGAACGAGATCGAGTCGTCGTCTATGCGACCGGCTCAGGCCTCAAGCACACGGACCTGATTGGCGGAGACTACCCAGTGCTCGATCCGAACGATCCCAACATCGGCAGTCTGATTGACACGGCCTACGCCTGATTGCTGCCGTAGAGAGGCTGACAAGTCGGGCAGTAGACCGTCGTGCGCTGGTCAATCGTCATGCGCTCAAGGGGAGTTCCGCAGACGCTGCAGGGACTCCCCCGTTTCTTTCCGTAGACCAGTAGCCGCTCCTGGTTGGTGCCCTGCTCGCCGAGGCCGGAGCGATAATCACGCAGCGTAGTCCCGCGCGATTCGACGGCCATCGTGAGGACATCAATAATCGCGCTATGGAGTCGAACGATTTCCGCGTGCTGTAGCTCATTCGCTGGACGCAGCGGATGTGTACCGGATCGAAACATCGCTTCGTCGACATAAATGTTGCCAAGCCCGGCGATTGCCGTCTGATCCAACAGGAGCGACTTGAGCCGGCGGCGGCGCTGGAGGACGTGTGCCAGGGCATCAACGGTGAACGTCGGACTTAACGGCTCCAGCCCAAGCTCGTTGTCGAGGCGGATAAGCTCGACCTTGTTCACAAGCGTGATGCGTCCGAATTTCCGGGTGTCATAGAAATCGAGTTCGGCGTTGTGAGAGAGCGCGAAGATGGCACGCAGGTACGGTTCGCGCTCCGGAGTGCGCGCCACACTGCGATCCTCTCGGAAGAGCAGTTCGCCTGTCATCCGCAGATGGATGGTGATCCAGTCACCAGATCCCAACACAAGGACGACAAGCTTCCCTCGGCGGGTGACATCCGCGATCGAATTGCCGATGACGCGTTCTTCGAATGCCTGCTGGCAATCGTTCGCCAGGGTGCGACGCCAGCGCAACTCGAAATCTTCGATCACCCTGCCGCAAAGGTACGGTCGCAAGGTGCGACAAACTGTCTCAACTTCTGGGAGTTCGGGCATTGACGTGGCACCCTCTCATCAGGAAACGTCGGGGATAGTGCGGAGGTTCTTCGTGGCAGTCGATTCGTCGTGCATATTCTGCAGCATCATCAATGGTGATATTCCGAGCGATCGCGTCTATGAAGACGACGAGTTCGTTGCATTTCGCGATATCGCTCCTGCTGCGCCTGTCCACGTACTGATCGTACCGCGCAAGCATGTCGCTTCGATTGCTGATCTTGGCGACGACGACGCGGCCTATCTGGGTCGTCTGTTTCTTGTCGCCAACAAGATCGCCCAGACCGAAGGTATTGCCGGTGATGGTTACCGAGTGATTTCCAATGTTGGCGAAAAGGGCGGTCAGTCCGTGTTTCACCTCCACGTCCATCTCCTGGGTGGACGACAGATGACGGGCTTCTAAATTTCGCGCGTACGTACGCGATGGAATCGTTCCGTCGCATTGACCTTCATCAAATTTCAGCGCTATACTGCGCGTACCGTCTGCCAATTTCGATGCGTGCAGCATGATCGTCGCGGCAGTGGAGCGGCGTTCCCGTGAAGGGTTAGGCGGCCATGAGTCTTGCAGAACAGTTGGTTTCAGATCTTCGTGATGCCATGAAGTCGGGCGATACACAGCGTCGCGATGTCATTCGATTTCTGCGTTCGTCCATTACCAATGCCGAGATTGAGAAGCATTCAGCGTTGACGGACGAAGAGATCGAGGCCGTCATTCGTGGCCAGATCAAGCAGCGCCGCGACTCGATCGAAATGTTCCGCAAGGGCGGTCGCAACGATCTCGCCGACAACGAAGAAGCGCAAGTTGCTGTGCTGCAATCCTATCTGCCCGCTCAGATGAGCGATGACGAGGCGCAGGAGCTTGTGCGCCGTGTCGTCGATGAAGTCGGTGTGACAAGCCCGAAGGAGATGGGCAAGCTTATGCCCGCGCTGATGCAGGCTGCCGCGGGCCGCGTGGAAGGTCGCACGCTCTCGACCCTCGCGCGCGCCGAGCTCGAACGTCGCTCAACGAGCGCGTAGGGCACCCCGTACGACATTCGACGGAAGTCGGAGACGCCATGCCCGTTCGCTGGATTCGTCGTCTCAAAGAGAACCCCCGGTTCGCCTGGCGTGATTTCACCAGGATCTCGCTCTTTGCCCTGTCGCTGTTGCTGCTCTCAGTGGTGAGCGTTGCGGTCGATTGGCAGAAGAGTGAGTCTGCAATTCAATCGGGCAACATCGCCGACCGCACCATCAAATCCCCTGAGACAGTGACATTCACGAGTGAGCTGCGAACGGCGGAGCGCCGCCAGGAAGCGTATGACGATTCGCGGAATGTCGTGACGGTGCACGACGAGAACGTGCGAATTGAGCAGCTCAACTCGCTACGCCAGTTTACGGACACAGTGGATGATCTGCGTGTAAAGCGCGACATCACGCGGGAAGAGGCAGCGGCAGAGCTGCAGGCTGCTCTTGAGGATCTGAGCTCGGGGGACGCTACTCGCATCCTCGGCCTGTCCAGCGCCAGTTGGGAGCGGGTTCGCACCGAATCCCAACGCCTCGTTGGCGCAACGCTCGCGGACCCGATCAAGCAGGATGACGTGCGCGGCCGCAAGGATAATTTGCCGGATCGTCTTTCACCACAGCTTTCGTCCGAGGAGCAATCCCTCGTCCTGGCGATTGTGCGGCCCTTCATTCGGGCCAACGTACATATCGATGACAAGAAGACGCTGGAGAATCGCCAGGCGGCAGCCGATGCGGTTGAGCCTGTCACGGTGAACGTGCTCGCCGGTCAGGCGATTGTGCGCGACGGCGATATTGTCACGCCCTATGACGTCGAGAAGCTTGAGCAGCTCGGTCTGATGAACCCCGAGGTTGATGTATCGACGCGGCTTGGCCGATCCGGGATCATGGCGATCCTGACGATGATTACCGTTGCCTACCTGGTGCGCTTCCACCCGAATCTGTGGCGTGGTCGACAGGTCCTGCTGTTGTCAGTCGTGATGCTCGGGCCGATCGTCGTTGCCCGCATCATACTGCCGCACTCCGACGTTCAGTATCTGTTCCCGGTAGCGGCCTCGGCGATGCTGCTGGCTGTGCTGCTCGATTATCAGATCGCTATCGCGATCGGGGCTCTCCTATCGCTGTATATCGCCGTAATTTCGAACATGTCCTTCGAGATCGTCGTCATGTACACACTGGCGTCGATCGTAGGTGCAATCGTCGCCTGGAACGCCGAGCGGACGATGCGATTCGTCTGGGCGGGCGCTGCCGTAGCGCTCACCATGTTCGTGACGGCGCTATCGTTCAATGCGATATCGACGTCACTCAGTTGGGGCATGGTTGGCGAACGACTGGTTGAGACGGCGCTTGCCGGAGCATTGTCGGCGTCGCTGACATTCATGTCGTTCAGCCTCATCGGCTCGGCACTGGGTATTACGACACATCTGCAGTTGATGGAGCTCGCGCATCCCAATCAGCCACTTCTGTATCGTTTGGCCCGCGAGGCTCCCGGGACCTATCACCACTCGATTGTCGTTAGTAATCTGGCGGAAAGCGCCGTCGAGGCAGTGGGTGGCGATCCGCTGTTCGCCAGAGTCGCCGTGCTGTATCACGATGTCGGCAAGCTCGTGCGGCCCACGTTCTTCATCGAAAACCAGGGCCATATCGACAATCCGCACGACCTGCTGGACCCGCAGACGAGCGCGCGTGTCATCCTCGATCACGTAAGCGACGGCGTGCGCCTCGCGAAGAAGGCGCGTATCCCATCGGCGATCGTCTCGATCATCGAGCAGCACCACGGAACATCGCTCGTGCGCTATTTCTACCAGCGAGCGCTCGACATGGGTGCTGATGTCGCCGAAGAGGACTTCCGCTACAAGGGTCCGAAGCCGCAGACCAAAGAGGCTGGCGTAATCATGCTGGCCGATTCGGTCGAAGCGACCGTCCGCTCGGCCGCGGGAAGCGGGCGGCTTGTCCGCCCAAAGGACAAGGCGGCCGAAGGTAAGGACACACTCGAGAGTATCGTGACGAGGATCATCAAGGACCGCGTTGAGGACGGACAGCTCGACGAATGCGACCTGACGCTGAAAGAGATCGAGCAGATTCGGCGGACATTTATCCAGATGCTCGAAGGCGTCTACCACCCGCGCGTGGAATATCCGGCGACCGCAGAGCCAACCGCCACACCGACCACGCCGGCAACGAGCCCTGCGAGTGGTTGAGTCCGGTATCGTCGTGGAACTCCTGGTCGATGATGGTGTGACCTCACCGATTGAAGAGGCGCTGCTGTCTTCGCTATTGCATTGCGCTCTCCGGTTCGAGGCAGTGCTGCCGGAGGGTGACTGGACCGTCACGCTGCGCCTGACAGACGACGAGCGCATTACCGACATCCACGAGCAATTCTTCGCCGATCCAACGCCGACGGATGTCATCTCCTTCCCTTCCGGGGACGATCTGGCGGATCGCGATGGGCATCTCGGGGACATCGTCATTTCGGTGGATACGGCTGCGTCTCATGCCGACGAATACGGACATACGAACGCACGCGAAATTGCCTTCCTGGCGCTACACGGCCTGCTGCACCTGATCGGCTATGACGATGCGACAGTGGAAGAGCGCGACGACATGCTTCGACGTCAGACGACGATTCTGGAAGCGTTTGAGCGCGAGCGCGGGGCGTCGCTGTGAGGGTCGCACTCGTCGCCACGGTGCTTAACGAGCAGGAGCGTCTCACCACCTGGCTCAGCGGTATTGATAGCCAGGTTCGCCGACCGGACGAAATCGTCATTGTTGACGGCGGTTCGACAGACGGAACCTGGGAATCGTTGCAGTCATGGGCAGCGAACCGGCCCGTGATCCTGCGACAGTTGCCAGGCGCCGGAATCTCGGCCGGCCGTAACCTGGCGATCTCACTCACGTCGGCTGAGGCGGTAGCCGTAACCGATGCGGGGACACGCGCCGATCCTGACTGGCTCAGCCAACTTGTCGAAGCGCTTGAAGCTGGGTACGACGTCGCTGGCGGATTCTTTTATCCGACGTTGCGGTCGCAATGGGATCGGGCGCTGGCGGCGACGACGCTGCCCGACAGCGAGGAGATCAACGGCGAAGCGTTCCAGCCGTCGAGCCGCTCAATTGCGTTTCGTGCGACCTGGTGGAATGCCGGCATTCGGTATCCAGAGTGGCTCGACTACTGCGAGGATCTCGTCTGGGATTTCTCCCTGCGGCGCGCCGGTGCCCGATTCAAGTTCGTGCCGCACGCGACCGTGGAGTTTGCAGTCCGCCCCTCGGCGAAGTCATTCGCGCTGCAGTACTACCGTTACGCACGCGGCGATGGGAAAGCGGGACTGTTCCCCAAGCGCCACGCGGCGCGGTATGCAACGTACCTGGGCGCAACGATGCTTCTTCGTCGTCGCCGCCCGATAGAGCTAGCCGTCGCCGGGGTGTTCGGCGCGCTTTACATGCGCGCGCCGGCGCGACGGCTCTTTGCACGAGATCGCCGGAATCAGGTTCCAATCGGCTCGACGATGACGACGCTGCCGTTGGTGGCTGCGCTTCGCGCGTTTGGCGATATTGCGAAGATGGCTGGCTATCCGGTTGGGCTACTTTGGCGAGTTCGTCGATTCGGCGGCCTCGGCTGGAAAACGAGCTGGCGGCGAATCACTCCGGATGGCGTCGTGTGGTCTCCCGCAGCGTTGACCAGAGAAAGTCTGCCGCCCACATCGTCGCGCGCCGTCGGACCTCGTGCGGCGGCGCGGTGATCTCGTGTCGCCGGTGCGCGACGCCTTCGGGATGAACGAGGGCGATACCGACGATCCCGTGCGCGCGGTCTTCCGTATCGCCCGGAGTTAGCTCGACAGCGACCGACACGCCGTATTCGACCTCTTCCTCGGTCGCGGCGACGGTAGCGCAGCGGATCGCCGTCTGTTCAGCATCGGGACGTTCGACAGGGAAAGCCGCAGAGACAAAGCTCGTCGTTCGCGCCCCGGCCACGACTTCGTCGGCCAGGATCGATTCGTCAATCAGGTTCGTGAGACGCCCTGCGTTGCCGGCCTCCCAGATGGCGACCTTCGCGCCGGCCATCTGGATAGGTCTGAGGAGCGCGTCAGCAAGCTCGTCAGTCAGTTCGCCATAGACGTGCTCCGCTAGCGCCTCGCGGATCGTGTCGATCGTGCCGGCAACGGCCTGCTCGGCTTCGGCTCGATCCGCTGCCATCGCAGTGATGCGGATATGGACGCCATCATCCTTCGCGTAGGTTGCGACTGTGGGGTAGCCACGACGGACGAGATCGATTATGCGCTGCTCGACAGCAGATTCGCCGATACCAATCGTCTTTAGCGTGCGGGCGACAATCGCGGACTGTTCGAGTCGGTCGATGATGCGGGGCAGCGCCTGTTCGCGCCACATGCGGTACATCTCCCTCGGCACGCCGGGCATTGAGACAATGATCTGATCCTGGCGACGGACGTACCACCCGGGCGCGGTGCCCATCGGGTTCGCGAGCAGCTCGGCCGACGGAATTCGCCAGGCCTGCTTGATGTTCTGTTCGGGCATCGGCACGCCGCGCATCGAGAAGAATTCGCGGACGCGAACGGCCGCATCCGGGTCGACCTCGACCTGTTCGCCCTGAATAGCAGAGACCGCTTCTCGCGTCAGGTCGTCGTCTGTCGGACCGATGCCGCCGGTTGTTATCACGAGATCCGCGTCGGACAGCGCGCGATTCAGCGTCACCACGAGTCGGTCGAGCGAATCTCCAACCTGGTAGACGCCGACGAGCTCGATGCCGAGCGCGCTTAGCTCCTGCGCGAGGAAGGTGGCGTTGGTGTCCGTCAGGAAGCCCTGAATGAGCTCGGAGCCGATTGACAACACCGCCGCACGCATAGACCACCCCCGCATCAGACGAATTGCACGCGGGCATTATCGCATGATGCCGGCGACAGGCTAATGCAGTGTCTGGAAAATGGAGAGGTACCCTCGGAGGGACTCGAACCCCCAACCCCTGGTTCCGAAGACCAGTGCTCTATCCGTTGAGCTACGAGGGCATAAACCCAGACGTGATTGTACATGGTGAACCGAGCGAACGAAAAACGCCCCTTGCAAGCCATTTGGCCGCAAGAGGCGTTGTAGATGGGGGTGCCCCACGGGGCTCGAACCCGTAACCACTGGTTCCACAGACCAGTGCTCTGCCTATTGAGCTAGAGGCACCATAGCGATGGAGACTGAGGATACCGGACCGTAAGCCGAGTTCTGTTTCTGACGGTCATCTATCTCAGCCGAAATGGCTGGGCGCGTTTCGCGCCTGCTCTCGTCCTCGGGCCTCGGCGAGCAACCTGCAGTCGGCCCAATCGGAGATTGCTGCGGGGAGGATTGCCCTTTTCACTCGTGCGCGACAAGCACGCACGCATTGGTCACTGTTGCTCTCACGGCGGACACGTCCACCGTGCCGATCTGGACTGTCAACGCACACCGACATACGTTTCCCCGGCTTTCACCGGGCACCCTCGCTCTGTGCAGCTCGGACTTTCCTCTGGCCATGCCAGCGACCGTCCGTCCGGTATCGTTCAGTTAGTAAGGCGCGATCCGCTTTCGCGGATCGCGGTCGGTGGTGCCGAAGGGGAGATTTGAACTCCCACGCCCTTACGGGCACTACGCCCTGAACGTAGCGCGTCTGCCGGTTCCGCCACTTCGGCAAGGCCATTGCGTAACCGAGCGAGAGTATATCATCTGACTGGAAATTGAATCAACGGATCTGGACCCTAAGAGAACGGGTAATTCTGAGCCTGAGGAATCGTGTTGAGAAGACGCATTGCGACCGTTCGAACCGGGCGGCAAATCGATGTCGTGCTGTACAGCAAGCCGGAGTGCGAGCTCTGCGCGAAGGCAGAACGAGCCGTCCGATCGGTCTTCGGCAGCCGGCACCTACGAATCGTCAACATACTCGACGACCGTGAGCTGGAAGACCGGTATATCTTCCGCATCCCTGTTCTGGTCGTCGACGGCGTCGAGGCTGCAGAAGGGCTCATCGACGCAGATGACGCCCGGCGTGCGCGGGCAGGCGCGATTCGGCAGCGGATGGCGGAATGAGCAGGAAACCACGCAATCAACAATCACCGAGCATCGGCTTCATTGTCATCGCTGTCGTGATTGTTGTCGTGCTGGTGCTCGGAGCGCTTGCTGCGATCTTGCCAATTGGCGGATCTGACAGCGACCAGGCGATCGACCAGCCGGAAATACAGGTCACTCCGGGGGCCGAGGTCGCAAAGCTTGAGACGCAGGTGGCCGAGAATCCGGATGACACCGACAGCGTCGTCATTCTGGCAGACGTGCTCGCCAACAGCGGACGGGTCGACGAGTCGTATGTCTGGTTTGAGCGAGCGGTGGCGGCGCGACCTGATGATGCAGACTTGCGGTTGGCGTTTGGCCGTGCGCTGCTGCGTGGCGAGCGCTGGTTTGATGCCGAAATCCAGCTCAACCGCGCGAATGAGCTGGATGACACGAGCGCGATGACGGCGTTCTATCTTGGGCAGCTCGCCGAGAATCGACCGGGTGGCAATCTTGAGACCGCGCGATCCTGGTACCAGACGACCATCGACCGCGACGCTCAGTCGTTCGTTGCCCAGCAGGCGAAGTCGCGGCTCGATGCGCTGAACGGGTCTCCGGTCTCTCCGACTGCGTCTCCGGGCGCGTAGCTGTGCGATTTCTGCACGTAAATCACCGCTACGCGCCATTCAGTGGCGGGTCTGAGATTGTCGTCCAGCGCATCTCGGAGTGGCTAGTCGCGAATGGCCACGACGTTACGGTTGTTACCTCCGACGCCTTCGACCTTGAATACTTCTGGGACCCACGCCGGAAGCCAGTCGACGCGCCCTCCCACGAGCGTCTTGGCGGTGTCAAGGTTATCCGGGTGCCGGTGAAGCATCTCCCTGCCAGCTCGTTTCTGTTTCGCGGGTCGCGTCGGATGATGGGCGAGATTTCTCGCCTTCCGTTCCCGGAAGCACCGTTCAGTCTGGCTTCCCGCTTGCAACCCTGGATGCCTGAGCTTCGACGAGCCCTGGACGAAGCCGGGCCTGTCGATGCGGTTTTGGCGACCAACCTTGGCCTGGAAAGCCTGGCGATCGCCGCGTTCGAAGCGGCTGACCGCTGGGGCGCTGCGCGAATCGTGATGCCGTTTGTCCACCTTGGTGGACACGACGATGCTGTTGCTCGCCGGTACGTGACGATGCCGCACCAGGTTGCGGTTCTGCGCTCGGCCGATGCTGTGCTGACGATGACCGAGCAGGAGAAGGAATTTGTCGCGTCGCTCGGAGTCGACCGCGCACGCATCGTGGTCACCGGCGCGGGAGCTGAATCTGAGCTCGTGACGGGTGGTGATGGTGAGCGCTTTCGATCGCGCTTCAATCTTGACGGCTTCGTCGTCGGTTCGCTCGGTCCACCATCGACCGAAAAGGGGACGCGCGATCTTGTCAGGGCGATTGCGGCGTTGCATCGCGAAGGAAGAAACGTAAGCCTCGTGCTAGCCGGGCCGCCGTTGTCAACCTTCGCAGACTGGCTGGAGGCTCTGCCACCCGAGCAACGCGCCGGCACTCACTTGCTCGGTTATATAGACGCGGAAACCCGCCGGGATCTGCTCGCTGGAATCGATGCGTTCGCGCTGCCGTCGCGCACTGAGTCCTTTGGTATCGTCTACCTTGAGGCATGGCTGAACCGGAAGCCGGTGATTGCGGCGCGCGCCGGCGCTGTGCCGGAGCTTGTCCGCGACGGCGAAACTGGGCTGCTTGTGCCATTTGGTAGCCCGGGGCAGCTCGCAGACGCAATTCGGCAACTGATGGACGACGGCAGCCTCAGAACGCGCCTGGCATTGGCCGGCGAGGCACTTGCCCGCGCAACCTATTCGTGGCCCGACGTGTTGCGCCGGGTTCAGCAGGGCTACGAGATTGCGCTGGGCCGGCCCATCATGATGACGGAGGACGAGAGTGACGACGTTGCGACGCCCTCTGGCTGAGCAGGTAGCGGCGATTCGACGGGCGGTCGCTGAGCGGCACGGCGTCGACCCCGACGCAGCTCCGGATGTCTCGGCATCGTCGGCAATCGAACGCGCTCAGCGTCAGGCAACGATCAGCGCCCACTGGGGCCTGTCGTCTGGTGTGCCGGTTATCGGACCTCTGATCGTCCTTGGTCAGCGGGCACTTCGCATCAGTCTCCGTTGGTACATTAACCCGATTGTGGAGCAGCAAAACGCCTTCAATGATGCCGCTGTAGCCGCGCTCTATGAGCTGGAGCTGGAGAATCAGCGCCTGCGCCGTCTCATTCATGAGTCAGGCAATCAACCTGACGGAGAGTCGGACACATGAACATCCTGATCCTGCACACGCAGGTGCCATTTGTGCGCGGTGGTGCCGAAGTGCTGGTTGAGGGGCTACAGCAAGCGTTGCGTGAGCGCGGTCATGTCGTCGATATCGTGGCGCTGCCGCTCAACTGGAATCCCCCGGACGGACTCCTCACGAGTGCCCTTGCCTGGCGAATGCTGGATTTGCGGACATTCAATGGTCGTGACGTTG
>JBDHWD010000062.1:0-17838 GCA_039810005.1 Thermomicrobiales bacterium
ATGTTCGACAAAGGGTCGGCGACGAACCCGGCCGGCGAGCGGTTCTACTGGAAAAAGCTCGGCACCGTTCCGTTCGACATCGGCGGGCTCGGAACGACCGACGGGCGCTGGCTGATCGTCGGCACTATCGGTCCGCACCTGTACCGTCTGGACGTGGCGACCGGCACCGTCGACGAGCTACCGCTGCCGACCGGCCTGGGCAACGTCTATATCCGGCGGGTGTTGCTGGCTGGCGGCGGTCTGGGCTTCTGCTTCGCCGGGCAGCGTCTGCTGCGCTCGACCAACCTGATCAATTGGGAGATCGTCAACGGGCCAGCCGGAACGACGAACGAAGCGATCGAGATCGACAGGGCGCGCGATCCGGTCGTGCTGCTGCTGGCTGGTCGTGGTGGCGCATGGTTCAGCCGCGACAACGGCGATACCTGGCAGACAACGAAGGGACTGCCGAAGCACACCCAGGCGAATCACCTGGAGATTGTCGACTACGGCACCAGCCGGGTCGTTCATCTCGGCTCGTGGAACTGGTCTGCCTGGCGCGCGAAGCTGACCTGACGCACGAGGACGGGGTGGCATTGCGCCACCCCGTTCTCGTGCGTGCCTTGAATATCAGTCGGTCAGGCGCGGATCCAGCGCATCCCGCAGGCCGTTGCCAACCAGGTTGATGGCGAAGACCGTGAGGTAAATCGCCAGACCGGGCAGGAAGACGACGAGGATCGACTGGGTGTAGGAGAGCTGCGCCTGCGAGAGCATGTTGCCCCAGGAGGCGGTCGGCGGCTGAACACCGAGGCCGAGATACGACAGTGATGCCTCAACGAGGATCAGCGCCGGCACGGTCAACGACGCCCAGACGATGACGACCGGCAGGACGTTCGGCAGGATATGCCGCCACATGATCCGGCGGTCACTAACGCCGATGACGCGAGCCGCCTCAATGTAGTCGCGGCCCTTGACCGACATGACCTCGCCACGAATCAGTCGCGACAGCGTCACCCAGGAGACGGCCGCAATGACAAGCGCCAGCATGACCGGACTGAGTGAGAACATCGACGCGACCAGCAGCAGCAGGAACAGCGTCGGGATCGACAGCATCATGTCGACGAAGCGCATCAGCAGCGTGTCAGCAAGGCCGCCGTAGTAGCCGGCGACGACGCCGACGACTGCGCCGATCGTGATTGCGAACAGCATCGCCAGACCGGCGACGGCGAGACTGACGCGTGCGCCGTAAACGAGGCGCGTGGCCGTGTCGCGGCCGAGATTATCGGAACCGAGCAGGAAGCCATTCTCGTTCAGGCCTGAGAACTTCAGTCGCAGGTTCTGCGCGTTTGGCGTATGCCCGGTGATGTGCTTGGCGACCAGCGGCGCAGCGATCGCGATAATAATCATCAGGATGACAAACGTCAGGCCGATCATCGCCATCTTGTTGCGGCGGAAGCGCCGCCAGGCCATGCCGAGATAGGTTCGCGGCTTGCTCGACATCTCAAACGCGGAATGACCTGCTTTTGATGTTGCCTCGCCGGTTGCTGTTTCTGGCGCGGATTGAACCGAGCTCACGAGTCTACTCCTTATGTCGGATGCGAATGCGGCGCGGAGATATGGCTTCCACTACTCCAGCCGAATCCGCGGGTCGAGCAAGCCGTAGCAGACATCAGCGATGAGATTGCCGAGAATCACGAGCGTTCCGGCGAAGAGCGTGATGCCCATGATCATCGGGTAGTCCTTGCCCAGCGCCGAGTTGTACGCCAGCAATCCCATGCCCGGCCAGTTGAACACTGTCTCAAGAATAAGCGCGCCGCCAAACAGATCCGGGATAGCAATACCCAGCAGTGTGACCAGTGGCAACACCGCATTGCGCAGACCATGACGGAAGATCACGACCTGCTGGCGCAGACCCTTCGCCGTAGCGGTCCGCATGTAGTCCTGGCTGAGGACCTCCAGCATTTGCGACCGGATGTAGCGGGTCCAGGCGGCGGTCTGAACGAAGGCCAGCGCAAATGCCGGCAAGATCAGGTGATGGACGCGGTCCCAGAATCCACCACCGCCGCGTAAGTCATACGCGCCGCCTGCCGGAAATGACGGCAGGCCCCACTCTCTGAATTTCACCGCGAAGACGATGATGAGCATGATGCCAAGCCAGAATGTCGGCATCGAGAAGCCGGCGACTGCGCCAGCCGTCGACACGTTATCAAACAGAGAGTTGCGTTTCACCGCGGAATAGACCCCGATGGGTATCGAGATGATGAGTGACAACAGGAGCGCCGTGCCGGTCAGGAGCAACGTGTTCGGCAGCTTCTCCATGATCTGCTGCCGGACCGGTCGGTAGTTCTTGAGTGATAGCCCCAGATCACCCTGCAGCACGTTGCCGGCCCAGACGAAGTACCGCTGGTAGAGCGGGTCGTTCAGACCGAGGCTTTCCTTGATGCGCGCGATATCTTCCGGTCGCGCGCGCGGATTGAACTCCAGCCCGGTCACGGGGCTACCCGGGACAAGGTTGGCAATCGCAAACGTGATAATCGTGATCCCGATGATGAGCGGGATCGTCTGAAGTAGTCGTCTGACTATGAACCGCCCCATCGGTCGGCCCTTTCCCCTAAGCCGAACGCAAACGGTCGAAGCACACCTGCGGCGGTGTATTCGCAGCCTACGGCTGCTGCAAGGACACCCCAAACCCGCGATTCACCCTTGCAGCAGCCGTCCGGCAGTTCCCCGTACCGTACGCTGTACCGCTGCCATAATGGTAAATCAGCTTGCGAACTACGCAAGACACGCGACGGGACGAGCGATTGCTCGTCCCGCCACTGACACTTCTCGCTGCCAAAAGGGAGACGGGACGCTGCCCGTCTCCCTGATGTTCGCGATATGGTGTCTACTGCTCGACCCACCACTGGTTCACGCTCCAGTAGACGTTGATGTCACTGGGGTAAACGTTGTGGAGCCGCTGGTTGACACCAGTTGGCATCTGCGGGAAGTCGAGAATCGCGACTGGCGCATCTGCCAGCACCAGATTCTGCATCTGGGTGTACAGATCGATGCGCTTGTCCTGATCCGGCTCCGACAGAGCCTCGGCGAGCAGCTTGTCTACCTCGGGGTTGGAGTACTTGCCGAAGTTGAAGCCGCCCTCGTAGCCATCGGTCGAGAACATTGCCGACTGATCCGGCGTGGCGCTCCAGCCGAAGCCGAGGAGGAAGATGTCGAAGTCATGCGTCTCGGTGACGCGGTCGACCAGCTCAGGGAATGGCTCGAGCTGCGGGGTCATCTTGACGCCGATCTCGTTCCAGTATTCCTGGGCGGCCACGAGGTACTGCTCGCGAACGTTGTTGCCCGCGTTGGTGTACATCGTGAACTCGAGCTTCTTGCCGTCCTTGGCGCGGACGCCGTCCGAGCCGAGTGTCCAGCCGGCCTCATCGAGAAGCTGGTTGGCCTTGTCGACATCGTACGGGTACTTCATATCGATGCCATCCGGGTTGTAGGCCCAGGACAGCGGCGGCATGGTGCCGATGGCAACCTGCGCAAAGCCGTACTGAATCTCATCCACCATCGCCTCGCGGTCGAGGGCATAGATGAGCGCCTGGCGAACAGCAACGTCCTGGAAGACGTTGTCGCGCGCCGGATCGACGTTATAGCCGAAGAAGGTGAAGCTCAGGCGATCGGCGGCGACGACGTCAACATCCGTGCCGTCGAACTCCGTGGTCGCCGACGGCGGCAGACCCTGGAAGAAGTCGATCTCGCCAGTCTTCAGCTGCTGTGAGCCGGCAGCCTGGTCGGGAACGACCTTGTAGATGTACTCATCCAGCGCGGCAGCGCCGCCCCAGTAGTCATCATAGCGAACCGCTGTCGCGTGATCGCCGGTGATCCATTCCTTGAACATGAACGGGCCGGTGCCGACAACGCGGGACGGATCCTGACCGGTCGCGCCGCCATCCGACTTGACGTCGGCAGCAGCCGTATCGCCCCAGATGTGCTCAGGGATGATGTTGTAAATGGCGAGGTCAGCCAGGAAGTCGACCAGCGGCTGGTTCAGGGTGAACTGCACGGTCAGGTCGTCGATAACATCGACGCTCTTGGTCTTGCCCGAGATGTCCGACGTGTAGCTGGAGCCGGAATCCGGGTTCATGTGCAGATCGTAGGTGAACTTGACATCGTTGGCGGTGAACGGCTCGCCGTCCTGCCAGGTCACGCCATCACGCAGATAGAGTGTCCAGACATCAAGCGTCTCGTTCGACTCCCAGGCCTCGGCCAGCAGGCCAACCGGCTCCAGGGTGAACGGATTGATCGTGATCATGCTCTCGAAGATCAGGGACGCGAAGTCGCCCGACGCATCGTCGTCGATCACGACCGGCATCACGGACGAAATGTCCGAAATCGAGCCTTCGATAACGGTGCCGCCCTCGCTGCCGACTGGCTCAAGGGTCTGGCCGAAGGTCAAGTCGCCGCCTTCGACGCGGCCGGTGCCGCTGCCCGACGGGCTGGCTACCGGCGAGGCAGCAGTCTGCTCAGTGGCTTCCGGCGAGGCGTCAGTCTCTGCCTCGGTCGGCTCAGCTGCTGGCTCGGTCGCTTCTTCTGCAGGCTCGGTTGCAGCTGCAGCCGGCTCGGTGGCGACAGTTTCCGTTGTCGCCGTTGCCTCTTCCCCATCGTCGCCACCGCACGCCATAATCAGCGGCATCACCAGCGCGATGAGCATGAGGAGCCCGGCATATCGCAGCCATTTGGGCATGTGTCGCAAAACACTCCTCCATCCATGGAACTCATGGGTCGTATGGCACACGCCATACGAGCGGATTTCCCCCGCATCATCTCCGGCAACAAACGATCACCGGGACGCTCTGCAATACAGCGTCAACAGGACGTTTCCTTGTTGTCGGTTGGGTGTCGCGGGCGCCACGCCCCCCGTGAACGTGGCGAATTTACCGCGCCCGGTCATAGGCGCAGCAACGTCATTTGAGCGACTCACCACCTCCTTTGTGCGTCAGGCAGCCGTGCGACGCTGCACGAAATACCCGGTCGCTCGGCTTCCGCACGACGTATTCCTCCCCCTCTGCGCGTCGCAGAATCGTGCAGGCATACGCCGATACGTCAGACTGAGACGGATATTGCCCACAACCCCCCACGCGTGGGCTTTGTCTCACTATACGCACTCCGCCACGATTTGGCCGTCTACACGAGCAGGGCCAATATCGCCTGCGTAACTGCGCATAATGACATACCACACCAGGGCATATCGCGGCGACCTTTTAGACGCACGACGCAGGAACACAAATGCGTAATCACGCGCTGGAAATCACGACCGCTTTGTCATCTGGAACGGGCCGCAGGCCGCAATATCCCAGCAGAATCGCGATTATCAGCACACCGACCGCCACGCGATAGGCGCTGTGACCGAGCCCGGCAAACCGGGAGATCTCAACCGTCGCGGCCCAGACAAGCGGACCGACGACGCCAGCCAATTTCCCGGCCAGACCGTAGAGCCCGAAGAACTCGCCGATATGCTCGGCCGGTGCCAGGCGCGTCAGGACGACACGGTCCGATGTCCAGGTCGCGCCGAGCAGGATGCCGATCAGCGGCCCGATCGCGTAGAACATCGTGACGCTGGTCATCACCATCGCCAGCCCGAGCGTGATCAGCCAGCCGACCAATACGACACCGAGGACGCGACGAGCGCCCCAGCGCTCGACGAAGAAACCACCGCCAAAGCCACCAACGACTGCAAAGACAATGGAAAGAGCCAGGAGCGAGTCGATACCAGTGTCACTCATCCCGACCGCGCGCTCGGCGTAGATCGCCATCACGACAATGATCGTGTTCATCGCGTCAGCGTAGAGAAAGCGGGACAGGATGAAGCGCCGCAAGTTCGGGTAGTGGCCGGCATGGTCGATCGTCTCACGAAGCTGCCGAATCACACCGCGCGCCGCTCCCCAGGCCACCCGTCCCTGCCGCTCGCCGCGCTCACGAATGAAGAGGAACGCGGGCAGGGCAAACAACAAAAAGAGCAGCGCAGTCGGGATGAACGCACCCTGCCGCTCATCACCCTCGCCGGCAAACGGCTGAACCAGATATAGTCCGATCACCGCTCCGAGGTATCCAGCGCCAACACCGAACCCGCTGATCCGTCCGCGGTTCTCCGTCCGGCTCACCACAGGCAGGAGCGCGTCGTAAACGATCAGGCCGGCTTGATAGGCGACATTCGCCAGCGCGAAAAGCAGCAACGCCGACCAGACCGAGCCAACCATACCGAGGCCCAGCGTCGCGGCAACGCAGGCGAGGGTGCAGACGATCAACAACGGCTTGCGCCGTCCGAGCTGATCGGAGACGACGCCGAGGAGCGGCGAGACGAGCGCAACGACAAGCCCCGAAGCTGCGATCACTGCTCCGAGCGCCAGATCGCTCGCGCCACGATCGAGGATCCACGGCCCGAAGTAGCGCGAGACAACATTCAGCGAAAAGATCGTGTTCGCAAAGTCGTAGGCAATCCAGCCCAGCACAGCCACCAGCGGGATGCTGCCGGTCACGACAGCACTGGTGGGCGGAGCGACAGCGCGCTCACTCACCAGCGGTCCAATCCGACGGCCTGACCCGGCAGCATGTCCAGCGCCTCAACCACTAGCGTATGTCTCATATCGACAGTAGGTGCGTTCAGCATCTCAAAGATCACAATGTCATCTCCGTTGTTATCCAGCGGACTGAGACAAATGCATCTGCTGCATCTGCGACAATAGCACAGCGCTTCAGCGCCCGAGTTGCAGAATCAAGGAGGCCAGTTGAACATCCGACCGGCGCGGATCGAGGACGTGCCGCGGCTACGCGAGCTCGGCATAGTCGGCTGGGAGACGACCTATGCTGACTTTGTTCTCCCGCACAACCGCCAGGCCTACCTTGAAGGGCATTTCTGGAGCACTGCCCGCCTGTCTGCCATTGTCGGCGACGCGGACGCGCTGGCGCTAGTTGCCGAGCTTGACGGCCACGTCGTCGGCTTCCTGACGCTGGAGCCGACTGAGGATCGACAGGTCGAGCTGACGCGCCTGTATGTCGACCCCGAAGCGAGACGCGGTGGCATCGGCAAGCAGCTGCTGAACCAGGCGCGCGACGCTGCCAGGGACTCTGGCGCGACGGAAATGCTGGTCAATGTCTTTGCCGACAATCAGATCGGACGGGCATTTTACGAGCGCGAGGGCTTCCGACTTCTGCGCCTTGAGCCGACGCAGGTGGGTGACCAGCAGGTAGGCGATGCGTGGTATGTATTAGCGCTTGACAGTGGCGCGGAGTTGTCTGAACGGCTGTCAGATACGTAAACTCCCATTTGGCACCGTGGTGGTGACCACCGACCCGACGGCTGGCGGAGTCTGTACTGTGGGGAAAAACGACGCCGGACGGCGTGGCTGGGTTGTTCGGCTTTTGCTGAGCCTCTGCCTCATTCCAACCCTGACGCTCTCACTCTCGTTGATCTCGGCGAGCAGCCCGGCTGGAGCTGTCGAAGAGCCGGAATCGCCAGGAACCTATTCCGAGAGTGCCGTCGTCCTGTCCGATTACAACGAAGTCCTGTACGACAAGAACGCGCACGTCCGCTTCGCGATGGCGTCGACGACGAAGATGATGACGGCCATCGTCGCGGTTCGCTATGGAGACCTGAATGCGCAGGTCCTCATCGATGACTCGGACATTGTCGGCGAAGCGTCGATGGGCCTGATCTCGGGAACGACGATCAGCCTGCATGGCCTGCTCTACGGCCTGATGCTGCCGTCCGGCAACGACGCTGCCCACGCCATTGCGCGCTCGATCGGCGAATTGCGCGGGGCAACGACGCCGGAAGCGGCCGTCCAGGTGTTCGTCGACCTGATGAACCAGACGGCGCAGGAATATCAGCTCCGCGACACGCACTACATGAACCCGCACGGCCTCGACGAATGGGGACACTACTCGACCGCATTCGACCTGGCGATCGTGCTACGCGCTGCGCTGAACTACCCGGTGCTTCGCGACGTGATGCAAACGCCGGCGATTCACGTCGATGGCTACGACATCTGGAATCACAACCAGCTGTACGCCATTCGCGATGATGTCATCGGCGGCAAGACGGGATTCACCGACAACGCAGGATTCTGCCTCACCGGCGCAGCGGCACGCGACGGCCGCTTCGTCATCGCAGTCGTCATGCGGGATGATGGCGAGAACTGGTATTACGACGTCAGCGAGCTGCTCGAGTGGGGCCTTCAGGTCGAAGCCATTCGCGGTATCCCGACGAACGCCATTACGAAGACCGTCGGCACCCAGCTGAACCAGCAACCGGGCCCGAGGTTCGGCGGGCCGTAAGAGCGGCCCTCACCCCCCGCCCCCTCTCCCAACGTTGGGAGAGGGGGTGTCATGGGTATGGCGTGTTTGGGTGCCGGGTTGAGGGTGTTTGCAACCGGCAGACCCCTCTCCCAGCCTCTCCCCTTCGAGGGGAGAGGAGCACGGAACGGCAGTCAACTCGCCAGGGCGATGACACCCCCTCTCCTCAGAGGAGAGGGGCAGGGGGTGAGGTTCCCTACCGCCGATACGCCACAACCCCATCGACAATCGTCAGATCGACAGACACCGTGTCCAGGTCAAGCGGATCGAGGGCGAAAAGGTCGGTGTTGAAGACAGCGACGTCGCCAAGCAGACCAATGCGCAGCGCGCCTTTGAGATGCTCCTCGTTACTCGCCCAGGCACCGTTGACGGTATAGGCCATCAGCGCCTCGTCGAGACCGATGCGCTCTTCGGGCTGCATCGTCAGGTCGCGATTGTGCTCGGCGCGGCTGGTGACGATCGCCTTGAGGTTACGGGCCGGATCGGCCGTCTGCACTGGTGCGTCGCTCGATACGGCCACCGGCACGTTGCGCTCCAACAGCGAGTTCCAGGGCTGATACCAGCGCACGCGCTCGGGGCCGAAGCGCTCGATCAGCACCTGATAGTCGTTCGATGCAAAGCGCGCGCCCGGCACCGGCACGACACCTTCGTGGGCGAAGCGCTCGACGAGGTCGGGGCGCAGAAGCGACGCGTGCTCGATGCGATGACGCAGATCAGGGCGCGGGTTCTGCTTCTGTGCATCGCGGTAGACATCCAGGACCAGCTCAATTGCAGCGTCGCCAATCGCGTGGGTGGCGCATTGCCAGCCGGCATTGTGGGCGCGCAGCACACGCTCGCGATATTCCTCCGGCGGGAACATCCACATACCGGTGTTAGTCGGGTCGTCCTTGAATGGCTCGGAGATCTTCGCTGTCGACATGCCTTCGGTGCCGTCAATGAAGAACTTGATCGCGCCGCAACGCAGCCACCGATCGCCAAATCCCGTCCCTATCCCGACCGTCGAGAGCGGATCGAGCATCTTCCAGTGATCCAGCATCAGGTTGAAGCGCACACGTGGATTTTCGCCGTTCATCGCCAGACGCTGGTAGCCGGCGAACTGGCCGGAATCGGTCAGGTTTGCCTCGGTCGATGATGTCGTGCCATAGGACAGCAGCTTGTCGGACACCGCGCGCAGCAGCGTATCGTAGCGCTCCGGCGATAGCGGCGGACGCAGGCCATGCACCGGGTCCATCGCATTCTCGACGAGCCGTCCGGTCAACTCACCTTCAGCGTCGTGCTCCAGGTAACCACCAACCGGATCGGCCGACGAGCGATCGTAGCCAACACGCCGCAGCGTCTCACTATTAACGAGCATCTCGTGCCCGGAGCGGTGCCGCAGAACGACGGCGTGGTTCGGCGCGACGGCGTCCAGCTCGGCCAGCGACGGCACGCGTTCGCCCTCCAGATACGGTGGATAGTAGCCCCAACCGGAGATCGGCTCGCTTGTCGGCACAGTCGCCACACGCTCGCGGACGACATCGAGGATGTCGTCGCTTGACTTCGCCTTGGTCAGGTCGATACCCAGGAGCTGTTCGGCGTACATGTATGGGTGCATATGCGCGTCAATCAGCCCGGCTGTGGCTGTTCGACCTTCCAGATCGATGACCGGCGCACTGGTGCCCACTGCGGCTCGCGCCTCATCGGCGTCGTCACCGACGTAGGAGATCAGGCCGTTCTGAATCCCGAGCACCGTTGCGCGGGGACGCGCCGGATCCGAGGTAAACAATCGGCCATTGACGAGTACCAGACTGCCGCGATCATAGATCCCCATCCATCTCCCCCTCTCGATGTCCCCCAAATTGTGGGGACATCATGCCATAGCGGCCCTCACCCCCCGGCCCCCTCTCCCAACGTTGGGAGAGGGGGTGTCCTGGGTAGGCAATGGCATCTGCCGATCCATGCTCCCCTCCCTTCACAGAGAAGGGGCTGAGGGAGAGGTCCGCCGCACGGCAGCCAACACGCCAACAAAAAGACACCCCCTCTCCCAACGTTGGGAGAGGGGGCCGGGGGGGTGAGGGCCGCTCTTACGCGTGAACCCCCAGATACGAGCGCAGGAAGTAGATCAGGAAGGCGATGCTGACGACGTAGAGCGTCGGGTGGACCTCACGCGCCTTGCCGCGGAAGACCTTCACGAGCGTCCAGACGACGAAACCGGCGCCGATGCCGTTGGTGATGTTGTAGGTCAGCGGCATCATGATCATCGCCGCCAGCACCGGCAGGCCGACTTCGATGTCGCTAAAGTCGATGCCGCGAGTGCGGACGGTTCGACCGTCGGAAGTAACCTCTTCGCGGTCGGAGAGCACGCTGGTCATCATCCAGCCAACGACGATCAGGGCCGGCGCGGTCGCCTGCGTCGGAACGACGCCGACCAGCGGGGCGAACGGCATGGCCAGCAGGAACAGGATGCCAACGACGACAGCGACGAGCCCGCTGCGCCCACCGTTGCCGACACCCGCCGCAGATTCGATATAGGTCGTTGCCGACGATGCTGATGCCGCGCCGCCAGCAATGGCCGCAACCGAGTCAACCAGCAGCGGCTTCTGCGCGTCCGGCAGCTCACCCTTCTCATTGAGGTAACCGGCCTGGCTGCCAACGCCAACCAGCGTCCCCATCGTGTCGAAGAAGTCGGCCATCATGATCGCGAGAATGGTCAGGATCGCGACCCCGATGCCCATTTGAGAGAAGAAGCTGAATGAGAATTCGCCGAGCAGGCTGAAGTCAGGCGTATCGACCCAGGTGGTCGGCACCTGCGCCACGCCGGGCCCGAACTGACCGGTACTCAGGATCTCTTCGAGGATGATCGCGATGACCGTCGTCGCGACGATGCCGATCAGGATCGCCGCGCGATAGCCGCGCGCCAGCATCGCAATCGTGATCGCCAGGCCGATCGCCGTCACCAGCACCGGCAGACCGCGCAGGTTCCCGAGCGCCAGCGGCGTCCCGGCGCCAGTCGTCACGATCCCGCCATTGACCAGACCAATAAAAAGGATAAACAGGCCGATGCCGACCGAGATCGCCTTCTTCAGCTCCAGCGGCACCAGGTCCATGACGTAGCGCCGCAGGCCGACAACCACGAGGATCGTGATCAGGATACCCTCGGCCACGATCACGCCCATCGCCTGCGGGAAGGTCAATCCTTCGCCGAGGACGAGCGTGAAGGCGACAATCGCGTTCAGCCCGAGGCCGGGCGCGATCGCGAACGCGCGGTTGGAATACAGCCCCATGATGATCGTCATGACGCCGGCGACGAGACAGGTCGAGGTCGTCGTCGCCTGAATGGGGAGGCCGGTGCCATCCGGCAGATTCAGGATCTGCGGGTTCACGAAGATGATGTAGGACATCACGATGAAGGTCGTCAGCCCGGCGAACATCTCCGTCCGCATGTTCGAGCCCATCGACCGGAAGCGGAAGAAGCGATCGAGCGTCGCTTCGAAGCCCCCCGTGTCGGCGATATTCGCGTTTTTCGCCCGACTACTCACGCGCGTCACCCCCAAGTTCGGCGACTTCCCGCCGCGCTACCCCGATGCCATGAGCCAGAAGCGAGCTCACGACCCATCCTGATGCGCTCCGAACGCCAGACAGCGATGCCCCCACGACATCGCCAGACGTATGTACGTACGCATCGCCACTGTATCGTAGAGCCGAGGCGGTTATTCGTCAACCGAGCATCTGATCAGGTGTAGAGCAGCGCACGCTCATATGTTGGAGTCTCGGCCAGCCCGAGCGCCTCACGCGCCTCGGCCACCGCATAGAGTGAGCCGGTCACGACGATCAGGTCATCCGGCGCAGCCTCGGCGCGAGCGCGAGCCAGCGCGGCGTCAACATCGCCGCCGTCCTCGGCCGCCATGCCCTGGCTGGCTGCCGCCTCGATGATCCTGGCCGGATCGGCCGCGCGTGGGTTATGCGACGCAGTCGCGATCAGACGCGGCTGGAGCGACGCCAGCTCGGCCAGCATGCCCTCCAGATCCTTGTCGCGACTGATGCCGAGGATCACGATCGGCGGACGCTGGATGCGCGGCGCAAGCGTCTCAACCAGCCGGGCGATCGAATCCGCGTTGTGCGCGCCATCAACATAGATGTCCGGCGCTGTCCCTATGCGCTCGAAGCGGCCCGGCCAGCGCACCGACGCAAGCGCAGCGCGGGCACGCTCCTCATCGGCCAGGATGGACGGGTCGAGTTGCCAGGCGGCCATCAGCGCGGTGCCGGCGTTCTCAATCTGGTGCGGGCCGGCCAGCGCCAACTCGACGTTACGCCAGTCACCCCACGGTCCATCGAGACGCGCGCCGCACTCATCCGACCCGGCCTGCCAGTCGACATCCCAGCGCAGCAGCAGCGCGTCGCGCTCGGCGGCAATCCGCTCCAGCGTCGCGAGCGCCTCCGGCTTCTGCGGTCCGACAACCACCGGGCGGGCTGGCTTGATGATCCCGCCCTTCTCAACCGCGATCTCCGGCAGTGTCGAGCCGAGGATGGCGGTGTGGTCGAGCGAGATGCTCGTGATGGCGCTCACCGCCGGGGTGACGACGTTCGTTGCATCCAGCCGGCCGCCCATGCCAACTTCAACGACAGCAGCATCAACCTCAGCGCGCGCAAACGCCAGCAGCGCCATCGCCGTGGCAACCTCGAACGCCGTCGGCTCGCCGATCTCCGGCCGCGTCTTGCGGACCGCCTGGTCGACCGGCTCCAGTGCGTCAGCCAGCGCGGCGAACTCCGCTTCATCAACCGGCTGAGCATCAATCTGAATACGCTCGCGGAAGGTATGCAGGTGCGGCGTGACATAGAGACCGGTGCGCTTGCCTGCCGAGCGAATCAGCGCCTCAACGGTCGCGCTCACCGAGCCCTTCCCCTTGGTCCCTGCGATGTGGACGATCGGATAGGATCGCTCCGGATTGCCCAGGCCATCGAGCAACGCCGCGGTTCGTCGCAGGCCGAGCGCGGCCACGTCATCGCCGATGAATGGGTTGGCGACGAAGCCCTTCTCGTACCCCGCCCGATCGATAATCCAGCGAATCGCCTCGCGGTAGTTCATTCAGTAATCTCTTCCAGCAACAGCACGCCGACCAGGTTGCTTCGCCGGCGACGGTCGTGCAATCACGCGGCCATGCCGCGCGATCAGCATCGTCTCGCCGGACTCGATGTCATCCAGCAGCTTCGGCAGGTGCGTCTTCGCTTCACATGCTCCGACTGTGCGCATGTGCTCTGCAACCAGCTGCCAACTGGCTTGCAGTCGTCATGCTCGCCTAGCATAGCGCCCAATAGACTCGCGTGGTATCGTGTGACGTTATGGCACGTCCTGCCGCACAGGGGATCGGTTGTTGTATTACGACCGGGTGCGACGGGATGATGGAGCGGAGAAGGGGGCAGCACTGGTGCTGGTTGACGTTGATTCCAATCTCGATCTGGCACAGGCGCTGTTTGACCTGGGCGGGGTGCAATTCGGCACATTCGATCTCGGCCCGACAGCCGGCACGTCGCCGATCTACATCAATCCGCGTGTATTGATCAGCGAGCCAAAGATGCTGCGGCGCGTAGCGCGGCTGATCCACGCCGAGATCCAGGCCGATCAGGCGCGCCGACGCTCACGCATCCACTCATTCGCCGCCGTCGCCGGCGTGCCGATGGGCGGACTGCACATCGCCACCGCCTATGCGCTGGAGAGCGATACACCGCTTATCTACCTGCGGCCATCGCGGAATGCAGAGCGTGATGTCCAGCCAGTGATCGAAGGCCGCATCCTCGTCGGGCAATCGGCGCTGATCATCGACGACCTGATGACCGGCGGCAGCTCGATCCTCTCCACCGCCGAACGGCTGGAGGACGCCGGCATGGCCGTCCGCGACGCGATCGTCCTGATCGACCGTGAGCAGGGCGGCATCGAGCGGCTCCACGAGCTGGGCTACAACGTCATGCCGATCCTGCGGCTCAAGACGATGCTCAACTACTATCACTCGTCGGACCTGATCGATGACACCACGTTCGAGCGCTGTATGACCTACCTGCGCGAACAGCACAATCGGGCCGACGAGGAAACTGCCTAGCCGCTGACGCGACCGCGCCCGGCCAGCATCGCGGCGGCCTTCATGGTTGCGCCGTTCGTCCCAACGATCGTCACGACATCGCCCGGAGCGAGAGTCGAACCACCGTGTGGGATCAGGCGCGTTCCGCCGCGCCGGATCAACAGCACGAGGCTATCGCCGGGGAATTCCAGCTCGCGCAGCTGCTTTCCGGCAACCTCTTCATTCCCAACGACAATCTCGGTGACATCGGCGTCGTCCTGATCGGCGAAGCCAGACAGCAGTCCGAAGATGCCCGGTCGGCGAACCAGGTTGGACAGGATCATCGCCGTCGCCGCCGCCGGGTTCATCGCCCGAATACCCAGCTCCTGGAAGCTCGACAGCGTCTCGGGGTCGTTCACCCGCGAGACGACGTGTTCGCGCCCGTACCGCTGGCGGGCTAGTTGGCAGGCAAGCAGATTGTCCTTATCCGATGTTGTCGTCGCGACGACCGTGCGGGCGTACTCGATACCAGCCTGCTCCAGTACTGCCGGGACCGTGGCGTCACCAACGACCACATGCGCGCCAGTCTTGCGCGCCTTTTCAGCCTGCTCGTTGTCCAGCTCGATGACTGTGACGTCCTCATTGGCAGCGACGAGTCGCTCGGCCAGCATCAGCCCGACTCGACCGCCACCAACAATCAGCACTCCCATCGGTCTCACCCCCAGCTTGTCCGCCATCCAGTCGGCATAGGTCGCCTGGACGGCAATCGTGATCGTAATCATCAGGAAGACCAGCCCCAGCAGCGACGCGGCACCCTCAGGATCAGTCTCGCGCAGCCGCAGCGTGACGAACGTCGCCATCGATGCGGCGATGACACCGCGCGGGCCGATCGCTGCCACGAACGTGCGCTCGCGCCAGCTCAGCGGCGAGCGAATCGACGAGGCGAAGACGGCCAATGGCCGGGCGATCGCCATCATCACCAGCACGGTCGTCGGCCCGCGCCAGCCCAGGCGCGTGAGATCCTCCGGATGCAGCGTCGCCGCCAGCAGCAGATAGACCGAGGCGATGACGATCGCGGTGATATCGCCCTTGAACTGATGCGCCTCCTCGCGATGCGGGAACTCGGCGTTGCCCAGCACGATGGCAGCAACAACGACGGCAGTCAGCCCGGACTCGAACATCAGGCTATCGCTGACGGTGAAGATCGCGACCGCGCCGGCCAGCAGCGAAATCCGCGCCACCTGCCCTTGTGCTGGCACGAAGCGCCGCATCCAGAGCAGCAGTAGCATCCCACCGATTACGCCGAACGCTGCGCCGAACCCGATGCGCTGCAGCGCCCAAGTCGCACCATCACGCAGGCTCTCATCCGGCGCGTTCAGCAGGATCTCGAACAGCATCAGCGTCACGATCGCGCCGATCGGGTCGATGATGACGCCCTCGCCGGAGAGTGTCGCGCGCGCCCGTCCGGTGACGCGCACGCGCTGCAGCAGCGGTCCGATTGCCGTTGGACCGGTCACCATCACCAGCGCGCCAAACAGCGCCGCCAGCTCCCAGCTCAACCCGCCGATGTAATGCGCCGCCAGCGCCCCACCCGCGACGGTGATCGCTGCGCCGAGCGTGATCAGATTGCGGACGACCTTCGAGACGATGCGGAGGTAGGTCCACTCCAGCGAGAACGCACCCTCGAAGACGATAATCGCGACCGAGATTTTGATCGCCGCTTCCAGCGTCGGGCCCAGCTTGTCGGACGCGATCAGCCCGAAGCCGATCGGCCCCAGCAGCACACCCGCGCCGAGGAAGAGCAGGATCGACGGGATCTTCGTCCGCCCGGCCAGCACCTGCACCAGCACACAGGCCACCAGGACCGCCGACGCCGTCACGATCAGGTCGTGCGCACTACCCACCGCATCTCCATCCGCTCAATGCCACCACCACCCCGGAAGGGACGATCGTACCGCCTGAGTCAAGGCGGGAGGAGGCACGGAAGTTCCTTGCCACGCTCATCCGCGAAAGCCTGAGTGGGTCGTCGACGCCAAAGTGTCAGGCTGTGTGATGCGACAGCCACCTCCGCAAACTGTCATTTCGAGCGCGCACGCGAGAAATCTCTCCCGGCTCGATACAGACGACCGCAGCCGCACCCCGTCCCCTTCTTCTGTCATTCTGAACGAAGTGAAGAATCCGTTCCCACATGTTGGGCTGCATCGAACGGGTGGGAGATCTCTCACTGCCGGGTGCCCACTGGGCGGCAGATGACAGGCTGCGGGGGTGGCTGCCGATCGGGCACTTTGGCGTTGACAGCCCACTGAGGACTGCGAAGATGAAGCTGGAGATTGGATGTGCATGGCGGAGATTCGCCACGGGATCGGCGAACTTTGCGTCGACAATGCCTGACGACGCTCCATAAAATGTCTGTACCGCACTCCATCAGCTGGCAAGTGAGTAGGGCTCTATGCGCCGATGGTTCCGACAATCCCAATCGCTCGCAGCCATCAGGCTGACCGTCTTTGCCTGCCTCGCGATGATGCTCGCAGCCTGCGGCGGTTCCGGCCAGCAACCATCTGAGATTCCGGCAACATCTTCGCCATCAGTCAGTCCCGAGGCAACGCAGGTACTCGGCCGATGTGCCGCGTCCCTGCCTCTGGTAGAACTCGCCGCACCTGACATCTTCCGCAGTATTCAAATCCCTGACGACCGCGAGGCGGTGCGGGAGTTGTTCGAGCAGATTCCACGTGAGATCGACGGGAAAATGCTGCAACTGCCGTTCGTCGGTCCGCCGGAAATCTTCGTCGCTCAATACGGCGAGGACGGCATGCTGGTCCTGACTGCCAAGCAACTCGCACCCGGAGAGACGGGACGAGCAGCGATTGAGCGGGATGTCGCAGCAAGCTCGGCGAACTGCGAGGCAGGGCGCGATGGTCGTCTCGTCTGGGCGACCCTGACCGAACCGGAAGGTGTCCAGATCATCTGGGCCATTGCCGACGAGGGTTGGGCGTTTAGCGCGCTCGCGCCCGATCTAACTCAAGCGGAAGCATTGTTGGCGACCGCGATCGGAGTCCTCGTCGACAACGCGACCGCGCCGCCTTCGTCGAGTGAAGGGTGCACAATAACCGGCGTTACTCTCGCCCAGATCTCCGACATCGCCTCGCTCGCCTGGGCGTCGGACCAGATCGTTGTCGGCGAGGTCATTCGCGCACACCCAACGACGCCCGATCCGCGTGCGGCACGGCTGCCGTTCCATACCGACTTCGATGTCCGGGTCGAGTCGTTCGTCCGTGGGCAGCCAATGGAGACCGTCACCATCCGGCAGCCGGGTGGCGAGATCCCCGGCGGCTGCACTGATCGGATGGGTCAGCTTGAATTGGCAACTGGAGACCGCTTCCTGCTCTTCCTCGATCACGACGAGCGCACCGAGTTTGGCGATGCGTACCTGGTCGTCGGCGACCGGCAGGGCTACTGGCGACTGACCGATAAGGACACCTTCGTCGAG
>JBDHWD010000063.1:0-17740 GCA_039810005.1 Thermomicrobiales bacterium
TGGACGACGAGACGGCTTCGCCGACCAAGCACCGCATCGCCGGTATTGCCAGCGTCGAAGCGCCGGACGACACCACGCTCGTCCTGACGCTTGAGGCGCGCAACAACGAGCTGCTGATTAATCTCGGCAGCGGCTTCGGCGCAGTACTGAACCAGAGCTTCGTTGAAGAGGCCGGCGCAGACTACGGCACGCTGAAGGTCGACGGCACCGGCCCGTTCGTGCTGGACAATTGGGCGCCGCGTGCCGAGGCGTCGTTCGTCCGCTTCGATAAGTACACCTGGGGTCCGCCATCCTACGAAAACGCCGGCCCGGCACATATCGACAAGCTGGTCATGAAGATCATCCCGGAGGACACCACCCGCGTCTTCGAGCTGGAGTCCGGCGGCGTCCACATCGTGCCGGCCATGCCGGAGAACGAAGCCAAGAACCTGGAGTCCAACGACGACATCGAGATCATCCAGGGCGAAGGCGGCTCGACGACCTATCTCGGCATGAACCTGCGCAAGGAGATCCTCGGCGAGGACCATAAGCCGATCCGCATCGCCGTCATGCACGCCATCAACAAGCAGCAAATCGTCGACGAGCTGCTCTACGGCTACGCAGTGGTCGCCTGGGGACCGGTTGCCCCGTGGATCAAGGGTGCCTGGCCCGATGCTGAGGCCAACGGCTATAAGTACGATCCCGAGCAGGCCAAGCAGATCCTCGATGAGGCCGGCTGGGTTGAGGGCTCGGATGGCGTCCGCGAGAAGGACGGCGTCCGCCTGACCATCCCGTTCTACGTGACCGCCAACGACACTAACCAGGAGATGATGGGGCTCTTCTCCAGCAACCTGGCTGATGTCGGCATCGAGGCCGAGTCGGTCATGATCGAGGAAGCAGCCATCTGGGCCCGACTGGCGGCCGGCGAGCATACCATCATGCTGATGAACATGCCGCACTCGACGCCGGACGAGATCCTGATGTTCTACTTCCTCTCGGACAACCAGCCTGCACCGAATCGCTTCGGCTTCTCCGACCCCGAGGTCGACCAGTGGCTGCGCGATGCCCGCGAGGCCGAGACTGAAGAACAGTGGCTCGAGGACTACTACAGCATTCAGCAGCGCGTCATGGAGACTGCCTTCTGGATGCCGCTCTATCATCCATATCAGATCGTCGGAGTCCGAACTAACGACATTCAGGGTTACAAGTACTACGGCCTGTACTCGATGGGCTCGTGGAAGCTGCTTGACGTTTCTCTGAAGAGCTAATCGACGCCCGAGGCCGCGGCGGCAATGCCGCCGCGGCGCACAGGACGGGATGCCTCCATGGGAGCCTATATTCTTCGCCGGCTGCTCATGACCATTCCGGTGCTGCTCGGTGCATCGATCATCGTCTTCATGATCGTGCACATCGCGCCGGGTGACCCGGCCGAGATGGTGGCCGGCCCGACTGCCCCGCGTGAGGTAGTCGAGAACATCCGTGAGCAGCTCGGACTGAACCGACCGTTGCCGGTCCAATACCTCACCTACATGCAGAATGTGGTGCAAGGGGATCTGGGCCGATCGCTCGTCTCACGGCGATCGGTGAATACCGAGATCCGCAATACGTTCCTCAACACGCTTGAGCTGGTTCTCGTCGCCCAGGTCTGGTCGACGCTGGTGGCGATTCCGCTGGGTGTGATCGCAGCCGTCAAGCGCAACACAATCTGGGACAAGCTGTCGATGGCCGGGGCGCTGTTCGGCATCTCGTTCCCGATCTTCTTTATCGGCCTGATCGCCATCTGGCTCTTTGGCGCAAAGCTCGGCTGGTTGCCGATCTCCGGCCGCGGTGGTCCCCTCTGGACCGTTGATGGCTGGAAGCACATCATCCTGCCGGCGTTTACGCTCGGCTACTTCCAGGTGGCTGCGCTCGCTCGCGTCGTGCGCTCCTCCATGCTGGAAGTCCTGCGGCGCGACTACGTGCGCACCGCGCGAGCCAAGGGCCTCGCCGATCGGGTCGTCGTCTACCGCCACGCGCTGAAGAACGCGCTACTGCCAGCCATGACCGTCATGGGTCTGCAGTTCGGCTTCATGCTCGGTGGCGCGGTCGTGACCGAGACGATCTTCTCCTGGCCGGGCATGGGCCGCATGATCGTCGGCGCGATCAACTACCGCGACTTCCCGATGGTTCAGGGTCCGATCCTCGTGCTGACCGGTGCGTTTGTCCTGATCAATCTGATCGTCGACGTATCGTATGGGCTGATTGACCCGCGAGTGAGGTTGTCATGACCGCGACACAAGCTGACCAGACGCGGGACAACCTGCGAGCGCAACAGGAAGAACCGCCACGGCAATCATCCCGCGCCTGGTATCGCATGCTGGCCCGCGATCGCTTCGCGACCGGCGCGGGCATCCTGCTGCTGCTGATCGTCATCGCCGTCATCCTTGCTCCGATTCTCGCCCCATACGATCCGGAGAAGGCGCAATCAGGCGCACGCCTGCTCGGCCCCTCCAGTGATCACTGGTTCGGCACCGATGAGCTGGGGCGTGATGTCCTCAGCCGCATCCTGCACGGTGGCCGGATCTCGCTGACGATCGGCTTCCTGGCGGTTGGGCTGGGACTCGGCATCGGCGGTACCCTCGGCCTGCTCGCCGCCTATTTCCGCAAGCTGGACAACCCGATCATGCGCGTGATGGATATCCTGCTGGCGTTGCCGGGCATTCTGCTGGCCATCGCAATCGTCGCCGCGCTCGGACCGGGCGTGTATGAAGTGATGATCGCGGTCGGTATCGGCTCGATCCCGGTCTTTGCCCGCGTCACCCGGAGCGCGGTCCTCGGCACCAAGTCCGAAACGTACGTCGAGGCCGCGCAGTCGGTCGGGGCGGGGGATTCGCGGATCATCGTCCGTCACATCCTGCCGAACTCGTTTGCGCCGGTGCTCGTGTACGCAACCCTCCAGCTGGCGACAGCGATCCTGTCGGCGTCGATCCTGAGCTTCCTCGGCCTGGGGCCACAGCCTCCGACGCCGGAATGGGGAGCGATGGTTGCTGCCGGCCGCCGCTATATGACCGACACGCCACATGTCATCCTCGCGCCAGGATTTGCGATCTTCATCGTGATTCTGTGCTTCAACATCCTCGGTGACGGGCTGCGCGACGCGCTCGATCCAAGCCTGCACCAGCGCTAATCTTCGGCGGCCGACGCGATCGCGTCGGCCGCTTTTCTCTGAGAACCCACTGGCATCGTCGCGGCCAATGACGATGCTGGATGGAAGATGTCTATTGTGAGGGGGAGATGCAATGACCACCGCACCGAATGCCGTCACCGAACGCCTGTGGAAGGCGTTGGACGAGCGCCACGATGAGCTCGTCCAGCTCGTCGCCGACCTCGTGCGCTTCCGCAGCGTCCTCGGCCACGAAGCCGAGATCCAGGAGTTCATCGCCAATTACCTGCGCGAGAACGGCATGGAGACGGATGTCTGGGAAATCGACGAGTCGCTGAAGGAGCTGGACGAGTCCGGCGATAGCGGCGTGCCGTTCGCCGGCCGCCCGAACGTCGCGGCGACGATGAAGGGCAGCTCCGGCTGGCGGTCGCTGATCATGAACGGCCACATCGACGTCGTCAGCCCGGAGCCGCTGGCCGACTGGACCTACGACCCGTGGGCTGCTGAGATCGTCGATGGCCGGATGTATGGTCGCGGCGCACTGGATATGAAGAGCGGCGTCGCGATCAACATGTTCCTGCCGCGTGTCCTGCGCGATCTCGGCATCACGCTCAAGGGTGACCTGATCGTCCAGAGCGTCATCGAGGAAGAATGCACCGGCAACGGCGCGTTCGACGCGAGCCGCCGCTACACGGCTGACGCGGTCGTCGTGACCGAGCCATCAGGCGGCGAGTTCACCAACGCCCACGTCGGCGTCATGTGGTTCCGTATTCTCGTGTCCGGGCGGTCTGCGCACGCCGCGCGGGCGACAACCGGCGTGAACGCGATCTCGAAGACGGTGCCGATCATCCAGGCGCTCGAAGCGCTGGACGCCAAGATGAACGAGACGACGCACCCGGCTTTCGAGGGCTTCGATCATCCGATCAACCTCAACATCGGCGTCATCAAGGGTGGCGACTGGCCCAGCACAGTACCGGGTGAGTGTGAGCTGCACTGCCGCCTGAGCTACTACCCCGGTCGCACCGTCGCCGAGATTCGCGCTGAGGTCGAGGGCGCCATCCAGGAAGTTGTCGATAACGACCCGTGGCTGCGCGACAATCCGCCGGTCATCACCTACGACGGTTTCCGCACCAGCGGCTCGACCGTCTCAACCGACGAGCCATCGGTCATCAGCCTCGGCGAGTGGCACAAGACGGTCACCGGCGAGGAGATGCAGATGCGCTCCGGCACCGGCGTGAACGACATGCGCTACTTCAACTTCAAGGGCATGCCGGCCGGCTGCTACGGCGCATCCGGCGAGGGCGCGCACGCCGCCGACGAATGGCTCGATCTGGCTTCGCTCAACCGTGCAGCCAAGGTACTCGGCGCGTTTGTCCTCGAATGGTGCGGCGCGGACGAGTCCTGATTCTGAGTGAGACGTTCAATACACGCGAGGAAGGCGATGCCCGAATGGTAACGTCACGAATAATCACCAACGGCACGATCGCGACGATGGACCCGAACAGGCCGACGGCCGAGGCGGTCGGCATGATCGGCGATCGCATTGTTGCGGTCGGCAATCGCGCGATGGTCGAATCGGCACTACCGCGCGGCTACACCACGCTCGATCTGGGCGGTCGCTTTGCGATGCCGGGCTTCAACGAAGCGCACAACCACATGCTCATCTACGGCCTCAACCTCGGCCAGATCAATGCGAGCTACCCGAACGTGCGCACAATCGAAGATATCAAGGCGCTGGTGGCCGAGCGCGCCGCAGCGACGCCCGAGGGTACCTGGATCACCGGCTGGGGCTACGACGACAACAAGCTCGACGAACGCCGCCATCCGACCCGCCACGACTGGGACGCCGTCGCGCCGAACCACCCGGTCATGATCGTCAACGGCTCGGGCCACCTCAGCTCCGTCAACTCGCTGGCCCTCCAGCTGGCCGGCCTGACGCGCGATTCGGTCGATCCGCAGGGCGGGCATTATGTCCGCGACGAGCACGGCGAGATGACCGGAGTCCTGCATGAATCTGCGCAGGACGCGGTGCGCAACGTCGTCCCGGCACCAACTGTCGAGGATTACGTCGAGGCGGCCGAACGCTGTAGCCAGGCGTATGTCGCGGCCGGCATCACCTCCAGTCAGGATGCGATGAGCCTGACAACGGAGGAGGTGGCGGCATTCCAGATCGCCTCGCGCGAAGGCAAGCTCAAGCCGCGCACGAGCCTGATGATCCGCGAGACGCTGCTGCCGCACATCGTGGGGCTCGGCATGCAGCAGGGCTTCGGCAATGACCGGCTCAAGATCGGGCCGATCAAGCTGTTCATCGACGGCTCGCTGATCGGGCGCACAGCCGCCGTCACCCAGCCGTTTCTGGAAGACCCGGTCGATGGCAACCTCGGCCTGACGATGATGCCGCAGGAGGACCTCGACAACTACGTCATGCAGGCCCATAAGGCCGGCTTCCAGATCGCGATCCACGCGATCGGTGACCGCGGCATCGACATGGTCCTCGATGCCTACGAGAAGGCGCTGACGGCCTATCCGCGCGCCAACCACCGCCATCGCATCGAACACTGCGGCATCATGCGGCCCGACATCGTCGAGCGCATCGCCCGCATGCAGGTGCTGATCGTCACCCAGCCGATCTTCATCACCGAGTACGGCGACGGCTTCATTCGTCACCTGGGGCTGGATCGCGTCCAGCTCACCTATCCGTTCCGCAGCCTGCTCGACGCAGGCATTACGGTCGTCTTCTCGTCCGACTGCCCGGTGTCGTCCTTCGAGCCGCTGAAGAGCATCGAAGTGTCGGTTACCGAGCGGACCGGCAGCGGCCAGTCCTACGCGCTTGAGGAAGCGATCAGCGTCGAGGAGGCACTGCCGCTCTACACCGTCAACGGCGCGTATGCGACATTCGAGGAAGATCAGAAGGGCATGCTGCGCGAAGGCATGCTGGCTGATTTCGTCGTGCTTGAGCGCGATCCGCGCACCGTCGAGCCGGAGGAGATCAGCAACGTCCCGGTTTCGCAGACCATCATCGGCGGCGAAACCGTCTACGAGGGGTAAGATGGTCAGGAGGTCGGCCAGCCGGCGCGCCGGCCTCCTGTTTCTCCGGGCAGCGCCGCGCGGCGATCCCGCGCAAACACGCCGGCCGGAGGCACCATGCACGAACATACTCCCCCACCCGGCCCCGAGGCGGCACAACGAGAACTGCCCGCCGCGCACTCTCCGCGCTTGCTAGCAGCCGTCGTCGGCGCAGCGGCAGCGGCAATTGCGTCTGCACTCATGCTCTGGGCGGCGCGCTCGTGGGCGGGTATCCATCTCGCCCAGCTCATCTCGGAGCGCCTGACGGCGATCGTGCCGTTGGCCGTATTCGAGGATGTGCTGCTGCGTCTGGAGTCGTCAGCCAAGCCGGCCACACTCGCCGGACTGATCGTGTTGCAAGTTCTGGTCGGCGCACTGGCCGCGCTGCTCTACAGCCGGTTCGCGCCGCGCAGCTGGCCTCGCGCGCTGAACGCGCTCCTCCTCTTCGCGATCTCCTGGGCGCTGCTGTCGCTACTCGTCGCGCCTCTGAGCGGCATCGGCCTGCTCGGCCACGACGCATCAGTCGGCCTGACCCGCGCACAAGCGACACTCGCGCTGACGGCAGCGGCGTACACGCTGATCGTCGCCGCGTTCGTCCCGCCACCGGCAGTGTCCGCATCGGCGCCCAACGCATCCCGCCGGCACCTGATGAAAACCGCCGGGCTGGCGGCGCTGGCAGTCCCGACCGTCGTCTCGGCCGGCTACATGGCCCGGTTCGTCCGGTCGCTCCAGCGCACACCGGCCACCAGGGAGACCGGCTTCAGCGCCTCACCGTTCTCGTTCCCGAACATGCCACCAGCCATCACTCCGAACCGCGATTTCTATGTCGTCTCGAAGAACTTCATCGATCCGTCTGTCGATGAGACATCGTGGACGCTGGAGATCGGCGGGCTGGTCGATACGCCGATCACGTTCACCTACGAACAGATGCTCGCCCGCCCATCTGTTGAGTTCATCTCAACGCTCGAGTGCATCTCGAATCCGGTCGGCGGCCCGTACATCTCGACCGCCCGCTGGCGTGGCTTCTCGCTGCGCGATCTGCTGCTCGAGGCCGGCATCCAGCCCGGCACGGTCGACATCGCCTTCCACGCCGCCGATGATTATGTCGATAGCATCCCGCTCTCCGAGGGTCTGGCCGAGGACACGATGCTTGTCCACACGATGAATGACGAGCCGCTGCCGGTCCTGCACGGCTTCCCGCTGCGCGCGATCGTGCCGGGCATCTTCGGCATGAAGAACGTCAAGTGGATCACTCGCATCGAGGCGGTCGGCGAGGACATCCTCGGCTACTGGCAGCAGCGCGAGTGGAACGACAACGCGCCGGTGCTGACGATGAGCCGCGTCGATGCGCCCCGTGAAGGCCAGCGCGTGCCACTCGGCACCAGGCGCCAGATCGGCGGCGTCGCCTTCGCCGGCGATCGTGGCATCAGCAAGGTCGAGGTGTCGCTGGATGACGGCGTGAGCTGGCAGGAGTGCGAGCTGTCCGAGCCACTCTCGTCGCTCACCTGGCGACTCTGGAAGGTTCCGTATGAGGCCACTGAGGCTGGTATGGTCAACGTGACCGTCCGGGCCACGGACGGAACAGGAGCGCTTCAGACGAGTGAAGAGCGCGACATCCTGCCATCCGGAGCGACCGGCTGGCACCGCCGCACCTTCGAGGTGACGGCGTCGTAACGGGAGAGGGAGGACAACGGATGACTGCAGAACGACCGGACGCCGTGCCAACGCGACAGCTTGAAACCGACCGAGCGATTGTGACCGAGTGGCGCTTCGCGCCCGGCGCGCACACCGGCTGGCACAAGCACGAATACGACTATGTTGTCGTCCCGATGACGACCGGCCAGCTCCTGCTGGAGACACCCGACGGCCAGATCACCGCCGACCTGGTGGCCGGCCAATCGTACTCACGCGGCAAGGGCGTCGAGCACGACGTTATCAATAACAACGACACCGAGTTCGTCTTCGTCGAGATCGAAATCAAGCCATAGCCAGTCGGCATTAGTGCCGATGGCCGATGTGGGCGTGCGAGTCAGCGAGGCCAACCCGCGAGCGGCACGCCCGCAGCCCCTCCGGCGAGTCCAGCGAACAGCCCCGGAAAGAGTCCGGCAGCGCGTCGGCGTCCTCCGGCTGCAACGTGATGTGGCCGATACCAAACTGCGCCGCCAACAGGTCGGCCGCCTCCGGCAATAGCCGCTCCCAGTCGCTGCCCGCCGCGACCTCAACGTGAGCGCTGAGAGCGACCAGCCCCGAGGTCACAGTCCAGACGTGCAGGTCGTGTACGCCCTCGACTCCGTCGATACCACCGAGCGCCGCCCGGATCGCGACAGGATCAATGCCGGCGGGCGTCGCCTCCAGCAGCACGTCGACCGACTCACGCATCAGCCGCCACGCGCTCCAGAGCACGAGCAGCCCGATGCCAGCCGAGAGCAGCGGGTCGGCCAGGTACCAGCCGGTTGCCAGCATCACCAGCGCCGCGACGATCGCACCAGCCGAGCCGAGCATGTCGCCGATGACATGCAGGAACGCGCCGCGGGTGTTGAGATTGTGCTGGTGCCCACCGCCCCGCGAGAGGACCCAGGCACTGGCGGCGTTCGCCAGCAGGCCAGCCACCGCGACGACGAGCATCGGCCCACTATCCACATGCGGCGGTTCGCCGATGCGCCGATACGCCTCCCAGAAGACAAAGAGCGAGACGACGATCAGCGCGACCGCGTTGACCAGCGCCGCCAGCACCTCGGCCCGCAGATAGCCAAACGAGCGCTCGGGGGTTGCCGGCCGCTGCGCCAACCAGGTAGCGAAGAGCGCCAGCGCCAGTGCAGCAACGTCGGTCAGCATATGCCCCGCGTCAGCCAATAGCGCCAGCGAATTCGTCAGTAATCCACCGACAACCTCAACGACGAGGAACAGCGCCGTGATCACCAGCGCGATTGCGAGCGGTCGGCGATCCACGCGCTCGGCTGGCGCGTGCTCGCTGTGATGCTCGTGGTGGTCGTGCATTGCCATCATCCCCGACCTGAAGGTACGCCAGTCGGCATTATCTCCAACGCGGTGGATACAGGATACAGACCAGAGCGGACGAACTGGCGGATGGAGACCCGCTAGCCGATTGCCGTACGAGGTGGCGGTGACGTGTGCGTTGACGTTCGTGCTTCCATAGTGGGCCGTCAGTGCCGAAATGTCTCGTCGCTATTCACGACAGCCATCCCCACCCTCTGTCATTTCGAGCGCGCACGCGAGAAATCTCCCCCGGCCCGATACAGCCGACCGCAACCGCGCCCAACCCCATCACAGACGCCTTACCGCGGCGCAACCATGGCCGTCGGTGGCGCAGCCAGCTTGACGAAGCGTAGCGGCGAGAGGTCGCGGTCGTAGACGACGAGGCCACCCTGCCCACCGGAGACAACGGCGACCGAAACGAGATCACCATTCGCGCTGATGGCCAGGTCCACTGCCGGTCCGACCTCGCCGACCTGCACATCCCCGACGATCTTCTTCGTCCCGAGGTCGACGCTGACGAGCCGCACGTTGGCCGTGTCGAGGATGTAGAGCAGCGTGCCGTCCGGCGACGGAGCCATCCGGGCATTGGCCGGATCGATGCCGCCGAGCGGGATTCTGTCCGTGATGACGAACTGCTCGGTGTCGATAACCAGCACGTCCGGCTCGCCAGCGACTAATGCGAACAGGCGCGTTCCGGGCCGGTTGTCAACGACCTGGATCGGCTCGCCTGGCAGCGCGAACGAGTACGGCGAGTGCTGATCGGGCAAGTAGACGACGCTGACTAAGCCATCGACGGCCGTCACAATCGCCAGATTATGCTTCCAGCTTGGCGTGATTGCGACCGCGTTCGCGCCATCGTGCTGTGGGCGGATCTCGCCGGTCGCCTGGACGATCTCCGTCAGGCCATACGGTGAGGAGGCCAGTACCCGCGCGCCGTCGTACATTGCCGCGACGACCTGCGCGCCGGGAACCTCCCAGCGGTCAGCGACCTCGCCAGTGGCAGTGTCGATCGCCAGCACGTTGGCCGCCTCACCATCGCCGCCAATCACGTAGAGGCGCGTGCCATCGAAGCTCGTCGCCATGCTCGGCGGGGCAGCGCCGACCGACCAGGTGCCGACCAACGTGCCGCTCGCTGCATCGACCGCCGCGATGTCGCCGTTCTCCAGTTGGACGTAGGCGCGTGGCAGGCTCTCGGCCGCAGGCTCAGCATCAGCAACGCCCAGCGTCGCGGTCGTGCGACCCCGCCAGCCATCCTGACTCACGAACGGGTAGGGATCGGAGAGTTGACCGGGACCGCCGATCGTGTAGGGGTCCTCGCCAATCCCGTCGCCGTTGGCATCTGCGCCGGCGTAGTCGGACCAGAAGTTCCCCTCGCGGGTCGCCGCATCGAAGTAGATGTTGCCGCCGGAGTCGTCGCTGATCTGCGGGTCATTGCCGATGACGTTGTTGCGCACGATCAGGTTGTCGTTCGAGTCGGAGAACCACAGACCCCAATTCAGGTTCTCCTGGATCGTGTTGCCCTCGATCCGATTGCCCGACGAGCTGTACAGGTAGAGCCCATACCCGCCGGGCGAGTGGTGCGTCTGCTTCGACAGGTCGTTGTTAGTCAGCGTGTTGTCGGTCGTCTGCTGCAGATGCAGGCCGTAGACGTTGTCGCGGACGACGTTGCCATCAATCGTGCTGCCGCTGCCCTCGTACAGGTAGATTCCGTAGTAATTGCCGAGTGTCTGGACCTGCTCGATCCGCGCCGCGCTGCCACGATCGATGAGGACGCCGATGCCCGTCGATGAGACGGTGCCATTGCGCACGGTGACGCCGCTGCCGCGCACGATCACTCCAGCGATGTCGAAGCGTGGCATTGGCCAGGTACGGCTGCCCGGCCCCGGTCCGGTGATTGTGCGACCACCCAGATCGAGGACAACGTTGTCGCCAGTCACGACGATCGCGATCGGATCGCACGCCATATCGTTGGCCAGCGTGACACTCGTAGTGATCTCAGCGCCGCACTGCAATTCGGTCAGCGGCGGTGCCGGAGTAGCTGTCGGCCCGGCTGTCGCAGTTGGCGGTCCGGGCGTTGGCGATGTCGTCGCGGTCGGCGACGCGGCTTGCGTCGCGGTGGCGGTCGGGCTGGACGCGGTCGTAGCGGTGGCGGTCGGCGCGACTGTCGCCTCGCTTAGCGGCTCAGGCGTCGATGTCGCATCGCTGCCGCCAGCGCAGGCTGCCAGCAGCAGTGCAACACCGAGCAGATACACCAGCCTGCGCACGCCGGCGCTCGTCGTCTGTCTCATTGACCACCCACCTCGATCGCTTCGACCGGCACCGAGCCAGCGACGCCATCACCATCGAAATCGGCGTTGATCTGCCACACTCCGGCGAGCCAGACCTTTGCTGTCCCGCTGTACGAGCCGTCGCCGTTCGGCAGCAGCAGGTCCGTCGTCACACCGCCGCCATTCGCAGGCAGCAGGCTGATCCTGATCTGCTCGGGCGCGCCATTGGCGAGCGTGACATCATCCGGCATCGGCGCGCCGCTGACAGCATCGACGAATTCGGCGTGGACGGTGAACCATTCGTCGCGCGTTGGGCGCTGCGGGTCGGTCGTGACTCGGAGAGCATAGCGGTTGCCGTCGCTGCCGAACAGCGCGGTCTGAACGACAACGGCGCTTGCCTCGGTGACTCGCCGCAACGGTTCTCCCGCCGTCTGCGATGTGACGGTCAGCGACCAGCCGCCCGCGCCGGGCAGCAGCGCCGCGCCACGATAGACGCCGTACTCCGCCTGCGTCAGGACGATCGTCACATCGTTCTCCCGGTTCGAGCCACGGCTGAACGTCGCCTGCACGTGGTCGGGCGGCGTGAAGCGCACGCCATCCTGCCCGTCGCGCACCACCTCGCCGGACGTCGGATCAACAAAGCGCGCCTCGACCGTCACTGGATCGCCGGCAAGGATACTCGGCTTACTGATCGCGATCTCGAAGCTGGCAAACGGCTCGACCTTGCCAGACGACACCTTCGCAATCGACGCCGCGTCAACACCGGCAATATCCGGAGCACGACCCCATGTGTCTCGATACAGGCCGGCGAGTGACCAGATTGTTCCCTGTGGCAAATCGGCGGTCAGATCGTCCTGGCCGCTTGTCGTATCGACAACGCGGAACTGAGACTGCCCATCGCCGTTCGAGCCCATCGTCTGCGCGTACAGATACTGACCATCACCACCGAGAACGAGCTGATATGGCTGCGTATCGGTGAGCCAGCGGTCGACGACCTGCCAGGTGCGCGTATCGATCACCATGACGCCGTTCGGTTCGCCCTGATAGCTGTGGTAGGCATCCCAGCCAACGCTGATCGCGTAGAGCCGCGTGCCATCCGGAGAGAGCTGCATCGATCCATCGAGTGACGACTTCGCGCCGGCATCCTGCAGCAGCGCTCCACGAACCGCTCCCCAGGCACGCGCCAGCCACGACTCAGCGTCGCCCTGTACGACGCTCATGTCAACGACAACCTGCTGCTCGATCGCGCGCGTTGTCAGATTCACAACGGCCAGCTCGCCGCTGGTTGGCTCGAACACATACAGGCGTTCGCCGTCAGCCGAAACCACGCGCTGGAAGACGCCGCTCGTGCTTTCGAACGGGATCGCCAGCGACGGCAGCGCCTGGCCGGACGCAAGATCGAAGAAGCGCAGCTCCGGCGTTCTCGATTCGTAGAATCCGAGGCTGTAGATCGTCCTGCCATCCGCTGCGAGCGTCGAGCCCCAGCCGTAGAGCACACCGGCATCGACAGGCAACGGTATCTGGCGGCTCACCTCGTTGAGATCCGGGAGCTGATAGTGGATGTAGCCGATGCCCGCCTGCGTCGGATTCGTCGGGGCTCCCTCCCACAGGGCGAACAGCAGTGACAGGCCAGTGCCATCTGCATTTGCGTAGAGCAGCGGAACGTTGCTCGAGTAGTCACCAATAGCAACCGTCGATGCATGCACCTGCGAGCCGCTTGCGCGATCGAGCGCGACGAACATCAGCGGATCGGATGATTGCCAGCGGTTGCCCGCCACATAGACCCGGTCGCCGACGACCGCGACGCTGGTTGATGTCCGCACGCCATCGGGATCGATCGGCTCGGTGATGAGATCGGCACGCCACTGGAAATTCATCGTGCTGCTATCGAACGCATAGATGACTGAGGTGACGGTATCGTCGGTCTCTTCCCAGCCACTGATGAGAACCTGTTGTCCGTCGGCAGAAATCGTCGGCCTGCCGGCCAGTTGGACGCCTTCCAGCAGAGAACGCACCTCCTGCGTCTCCGGCAACAGGACGTGGAGATTACTAGACTGATCCCACGTCTGCGTCAGCAGCAGATCGGGCACTATCGCAACCTGCGTCGCAGCGGGAGTGCGCCCAACGCCAAACGAGAAGACGGCAATCAGCGCACCGCCTGCCAACAGCGCGATCAGCGCGCCCGCCATCCACACCGCGCGCGATCTTATCCGACTTCGCCGACGTGGCAACGACAGCTCGGGCTGATGCTGATGCAGGTCGATGGTGCTCATCTGCGCCTCTTCTCATGTCCACCGGGTTCTGTCTCCTATACACCGGTCGGCACGATCTGGTTCGCGCGAATGAGTGAGCGAGAGGCTGCCTATTCGAGTGGCAGGCGCACGGTGAAGGTCGAGCCATCGCCTTCGGAGCTGGCGACAACGACATTGCCACGATGCGCCTCAACGATCTGGCGCGTGATGTAGAGGCCCAGCCCGAGGCCGGAGACATCGTGATCGGCGGCGTTCGAGGCTCGTGAGAATGGCCGGAACAGCAATGGCAGATCGGCAGCGGGAATGCCGACACCACGATCAATCACTGTCAGCACAGCACTGTCGGCATCACGGACCAGCCGCACCACGACGGCCTCGTCGGACGGTGAATACTTCAGCGCATTGTCCAGCAAGTTGAGCACGATCTGCTCCAGCCGCAGACGGTCCCACTGGCCGGGTAGCGTTGCCGGCAGATCCAGCAGAACCCGATCGCGCATCTCTTCCGGTAATGCCGCGACAACGCCGTTGACGATCGTGACGAGATCGATCGGCTCCTTGCGCAGCTCGATCCGCCCGGACTGAATCCGTGAGACGTCCAGCATGTCGTCGATCAGCAAGCCGATGCGCGCAGCCTGCGAGTCGATCGTCTGCAGCGAGCGCATCGCGCGAGGCAGATCGAGGTGGCCGGCGGCGTGCAGCTTCAGGAGCAGCTGGGCGGTGCCCTTGATTGACGTCAACGGTGTCTTCAGCTCATGAGAGGCGATGCTGATAAACCGGTCCCGCAGCGCCAGCGCCTGCTCGGCCTGATGCAGCGCCGTTCTCTCGGCGCTGACGTCAAGCAGAATAATCAGGTGGCCGGAGAACTCGCCGGACTCATACACCGGCGCAGCGATGCGACGCAGCACCTGATCCGGATTGCGCAGCGGGAAGTCATCGACCATGACGCCGTTCTGCATCTGCTGAGTCGCTGTGACGAGATCCAGCAGATGATCTGGCTGCTCGGCCCAGCGCCGTTCCGCCAGCTGATCGGCTAGCTCCAGCCACGACCGGCCGAGCAGTAGATCGCGCTGCGGGAGGATCTGCAGCACGTCATAGCATGCCTTATTGGCGTAGGCCAGCCGATGCTCGCGATCGAAAAAGAAGACGCCCATCGGGGCGTGCTCGAGAATTGCAGCGAGCCGGGCGGTTGTCTGATTCAGGTCCTGACGCAGCGCGACCTCGGCCCGATAGCGCGTCGCGATCTCAATCGGACCGCTGATCAGCGTGCCAACCGTCTGCAGCAGCGCAAGATCGGCTGGGCGAAATGCGCCGCGCTCCTCGGCGGCGAGCTGTAGCACGCCGAACGGCTCGCCGCGCCAGACCAGCGGCGTTGCCATGTATGAGCCGGGCAGCGGTCGAGACGGGTCGAAGCGCGCACGCCGTGGATCGGCCACGACATCGTTGCTCAGAATCGGCTCGCCCGTCTCGACGACGATCCAGCCAAGGCCGATGCCGCGCGGTCGGCGCACACCCTGGGAGGCCGGGGAGAACGGGTCGTGTGTCGCGCGAACAACAAGATCATCGCCCTCGACCAGCGCGATCACCCCGCCGGCAAACGTAATCACCGATGCCAAATGGGAAAGCGTGGCCTTCAGAATCGCGTCGAGGTCGGTCTCACCGGCAACGGCGACAGAGATCGAGTGCAGGAGATCCATCTGCTGCGCGTGGCGCGTGAGCTCGTCCTCTAGCCGCGCACGCTCAACAGCGGCGGCGATCTGGTCACCGACGTGGCGCAGCAGGCGCACTTCGTCGTCAGTAAACGCATGCTCCTCGCCGAGGTTGAAGACCAGTACTCCGAGCGTGCGTCCAGCCGCGATCAACGGCACAGCCGCCGACGCCCGAACCCCCATCACGTCCGCAAGATGCAGGCTGAAGCCGATATCGGGCGGCGCTTCGGCGCGTGAACCGATGGCGACCACCTCGCCGGTCTCGATCGCCAGTACCGACATCGCCGGAACATCGAGGGATATGTCGTGAACGCGCGCCAGAACTTCCGGTGGGTAATTCAGCGTGTAGGCAGGGCGCGCGACACCGCGCTCCATGTCTACGAAGTAGACCGCCGCGCTCGTCGCGCCCACTTCGGAGACCAGCGCATCAAGCGCCGAGCGCACGACGATCTCCGGCCGCGGCTCGAACACCAGTGCCTGCCCGATGCGCTCGAGCAAATGCTCCGCACCGAAGGCGAAAGATGCTGGTGGTGTGGTGACGTTGTCATCACCCATGAGCGCGATCCCCGATCATCGGCCGGTCGGCATCGCCAACAGTATCGAACAGTTCGCTCGCGTCAACCGCCACCCAGGGATACCAGGTAAATCGGTCACGATAGCGATCCAGCAGCCGAACCAGCGGTCGACCAAGCGCGACGACCAGCGCGACATTGGCGGCTGCGCGGAACGCATCGTAAACCAGAGAGGTGGTCAGATAAAAACGCCCATACGACGCCAGCGCCTCGCCGATGCTCATTCCGGGCAACCAGTAGAGGCCCGCCTGCGTGTCCAGACCCGGCGCAGCCCACGGCCACTCGGTCAGATTCAGGATCGCACCATACAGCAGCCCCCAGACGCCGCCAAAGATCGCCAGCCGCACGATCTCGCCACGATCGCCGGACTCAGCCCCGCGCGGCAGCCAGGCGGCGGTCATGCCGACCCATCCTGCGCCGAGCATCTGATACGGCAGCCACGGCCCGACGCCGCCGGTAATCAGCGCCGAGACAAGCATCGTCAGCGCGCCCATCAGGAAGCCAAGCTGCGCGCCGTAGGTGAAGCCAACGAGGATGATCAGCAGGAAGATCGGCGAAGCACCCAGCATGGTCGGCACCAGCCGCAGCGTCGCGTCGATCGCAACCAGCGTCCCCAGCAGCGCCACCAACCGCGACGCCCCGCGCGCGCCAACTGCAGAGCGCTGCACAACCAGTAGCAGCGCCACCAGACAGCCCACACCCAGCACCGTAAAGACGACCTGCGTCTCCACCCCACTCCGCCCCGACTGCTCCCCAACCCCGGCCAAAGCGGGCAGGAAGAACGGGTAGAGGAACGAGGCGATGCCGAGCAGGCTGAGGATGATGATGGGGCTAGCGGCCCTCACCCCCCCGCCCCCTCTCCCAACGTTGGGAGAGGGGGTGTCATGGATATCAGCGGTTGAGTGCCGGTTTGCAGGAGTGGGGGTCACGAACCACTCCCTCGGCCCCTCGCCTGCGAAGGGAGGGGAGCTAGTAGGGTTTGCAGATTCGTGGCGAGGCGAAATTGTCGCTGGCTAGCCATCATACCGAAATCACTCCACCCTTCAGCCCCCAGACTCGCCCCTCGCTTCACGGGTGAGAGGTCTGACGGCAGCCAACCCCGTCACCCATGACACCCTCCCTCTCCTCAGAGGAGAGGGAGGGCCGGGGTGGGTGAGGTCCTAGCTGAACCCCCGTCCGCCGCCGCCACCGCCGCCGCCGAAGGAGCCGCCGCCACCGGAGAAGCCGCCGAAGCCGCCGCTGCGGCCACCGCCACCGCCGCCCTTGCTTGAGTAGGCGGTGAACGCTTTCGCAGCCTCGTTGAACAGCGAGAACAGGCCATCACTCATGCTCTGGAGCGATCTGCCGCCAACGTCACTCATATCCTGCAGGTCCGGTAGGCCGCCACCGCCGCCACCGCCACTGGGGCGACCACTGCCGCCGGGGATGATGATGACGTCGCCGCCGCGTCGACCGCGCGGCATGCGGCCCGGACGGCCGGCCCAGTCATCGTATGGCCCGCCGTACCAGGTCGGCGCAGGTGTGCCGACGCTGGCGAATTTGCCGACCCACGAGCGCTCCAGACCGAACGCGATCGCGTACGGCAGGTACTGGTCGAACACCTTCTTGGCATCTGCCACGCTGTCGTAGCGCTCAATGTCGGCCAGATAGCGCCGGAACGCCTCCCAGCTTGCGGCTGCCTCGGCGCCCTTCTGCGTCTTTCGCGGCATCGAGCCGCCGACGATGATGAGGATGATGCCGACGATGACACCGGCAATGA
>JBDHWD010000064.1:0-17391 GCA_039810005.1 Thermomicrobiales bacterium
TCAGCTCCGGATAGAGCCAGGGCTGGTGCGCCACGACGCCGAGGCGCTCGCGCGTCGCCTCGCGCTCGCCCCACGCCTCCAGCCCGAACGCCAGCACTTCGCCCCGCGTCGGGCGACTGAGAGTCGCCATTGTGCGCAGGAGCGTCGTCTTGCCGGCACCATTCGCACCTAGTAGCGCGACGCATTCACCATGCTCAATTGTCAGATTGATGTCGCGCAGAACAACGCGTCGACCATACCGTTTTGCGATGTGGCGCAATTCAAACGGCGGCGGACCATCCGTCACGTCGCGTCGCCCCCGACCGGGCGATCGACCACACGCCCGGGTGCCCCACGCTCCTCGACAGCCCACTGGTCTCCATCTTCAACATCTTCTCCGGCGTCGTCGGGCTCGTCATCCGCCGTCACCAGGTCAGGCAGCGCAACAGACTCAATCACGATCTCATCCGGTCGCGCGCGCAGCAGCGGCTCAAGAACGAAAGCAAACACGAGAACGCCGAGTAGCAGTGTTCCGATCAGGGCCATCGTCATGTGGGAGTCCGTCCATCGTCAGATGCGTCGCCGAGTACCTCACGCGCGATCGCTTCCAGCTCAGCGTCATCGTCCGACGGTTGCTCCGCCGTCAGCGGTCGCGGAGCCTTCGTCCGCTCGCGCACGAACGACACGACGACGAGCGCACCGACCCCGACGACAATCAGTGGCATCCACCACAGGCCCAGCCGAAACCCCGACTTGGGCGGATCGAACAGAATCGACTCACCGTAGCGGGCGACGAAATAGTCCTTGATCTCCTGATCGGACTCCCCCGCCTGCACCTTCTCCTCGATGATGCCGCGGATCTGCCGCGCCAGTTCTGTCTGGCTATCCGCCACCGACTCACCAGCGCAGATCGGGCAGTGGATCTCACGTGCCAGCTTGATCGTGCGCTGGCTGTACATGTCCTCGGCGTTGGCCGTCGCCACGCCCAGCAGTGCTACCAGGACGACTGCAAGGACGCCGACCACTCTAAACAGCGGCTTCACCAGTCGCCTTCCCTCGCGACGGTGCCGTCAACGCCACCCGTCGCGCCACCGGCATCGGCCAGAACACGATCAGCATCCCGAGCATGTAGATCAGCCCACCAACCCAGACCCACGGCACCAACGGATTGACGAAGATGTGCAGACCGGCTGCGCCGCTGTCGTTCCACTCAGTCAGCATCACGTAGACATCATCAAAGCCGGTCGTCTTGACCGCTACTCGCGTCGTCGGTTGCTGCTCGAACCCATCGTAGAAGAACCGCTTGGCGTGGATCACGCCGATGTCCTTGCCGTTCGAGGCAACATCGATATCCGCCGTATAGACGTCGGCATCGACGATCCGCGACTGCGCCAGCCCATTGAAGGTCAGCGTGTATTCGGCGATCTGCGTCGACTGCCCAGGGTTGAGCATCACCTGTCGCTCGCTCTGGAAGAACTGCGTGCCGATGATGCCGATCGCTATCACCGCTACACCGAGATGCACGATGTAGCCGCCGAAACGTCGCGGATTGCGCTTTGTCAGCCCAACAATCGCCGATGGCAGCGACTCGCGTGTGCTGCGCCGCCGCGCTGCTGCGCCACGCCAGTACTCAACGCCGACCGCACCGATCGCGAACACCGCCGCAGCGACACCAGCCGCAGCCGGCGGCTGACCGAAGAGCAGCAGCATCACGACGATCACGACCGCCGCGAGCGCCAGCGGCACCGCCGCGACTCGCCGCAGCGCATCCCACGTCGAGCGTCGCCACGCCAGCAGAGGTCCGACGCCCATCAGAATCAGCATGATCAGGAACAGCGGTCCGTTGACCTGCTCGTAGAACGGCGGCCCAACCGTCAGCTGCGATCCGGTCACCGCCTCGGAGACGATCGGATACACCGTGCCCCAGAACGTCGCGAAGGCAATACCGGCAAAGATCAGGTTGTTCAGCAGGAAGCCGGACTCACGCGACAGCACCGCGTCGAACGTATTCTCCGACTGCAGCATCGGCAGTCTGTAAATCATCACCGCGATCGAGGCGACCGTCACAACAACGAGGAAGCTGAGGAAATACGGCCCGATCGCTGAGACGGCAAACGTGTGAACAGACTGGATCAGCCCGCTACGCACGACAAACGTGCCGAAGATCGCCAGCACATAGCTCGCTAGCAGCAGGCCCATGTTCCAGACCTTCAGCATGCCGCGCCGCTCCTGGACAAGTACCGAGTGGATGAACGCGGTCCCCGTCAACCACGGCAGCAGCGAGACGTTCTCTACCGGATCCCAGCCCCAGTAACCGCCCCAGCCGAGCACGTGATACGCCCACCAGCCACCGAGGAAGATGCCGGTACCAAGAATCGCCCACGCCACTAACGCCCAGGTACGCACAAATGAGAGCCACTCGCGGGTCATCCGACCCGAGATCAGCGCACCCATCGCGATCGAGAACGGCACCGAGAAGCTGGCGAAGCCGGACAGCAGCATCGGAGGATGCACCAGCATACCCGGGTCACGCAGCAGCGGGTTCAGCCCCTGCCCTTGCGCCGGAATCAGCGCATTGATCTCGAATGGCGATGCTACAAAGGTCAGGACAAAAAGGAAGAAGCTCGTCAGCGCCAGGAACGTGCCGGCCGCATACGGCACCAGCCGCGGAAAGCGCGGCCGATTGCGGACAAACGCAATCGACGCCAGCAGCGTCGCCATCGTCGTCCAGAACAGCAGGCTGCCCTCCTGCCCGCCGTAGAACGCCGTGACGACATAGCGCAGCGGCATGTCGCTACTGGATCGTGATGAAACGTAAGCGAAGCTGAAGTCGTGCGTAACAAACGCTGTCAGCAGAATGACATCAGCAATCAGCAGCAGGAAGAGCACGCCAACCACTGCACGCACCGCCGACTGCGACAGCTCGGGTATGCGTCGCCGCTCCCCGATGATCGTTGCACCGACCCCGAAAATTGCCGTCGCCAGCGCTAGCAAGAGAGCGCCATGCGCGAGTTGGGCCATCGGTGCCGATCCCTTCTGTTGGAGTGCAGCCTAGCTTGTCGGGTGCGTCGCAGCCTCGAAGCGCGATGGACACTTCGTCAGGAGAGTTGAAGCCTGCATCGTCCCATCAGGTCCGACCGCCCCCTCGGCAACGACCTCAACATCTTCGGTGAAGATGTCCGGCACCACGCCGTTATAGACAACCGGAAGTGTGTTAGTACCGTCGGTCAGGGTAAAGCGGAGCTCGTTCGTTGCAATGTCGCGCTCAATCGACCCGGGCACAACGTTGCCGCCAACGCGGAACGTCTCGCCAGTCGTCAACTCGCCGGATTGCTCAAGCTCGGCGACCGTCTTGAAATAGGCCATCGACGAACCCATGGCGTTAAACACCAGGAATCCGACCGCCGCGATGATCACGCCAGCGACGATGATCAGCTTCGGATTGAGCCACGGGTTGCTGCGCTGCCGCGTCGACCGCGCCGGACTCGTGGTGGCCATTTCCCATCCCTTGCCTCAAAGAGCGACGTCATACCAACCCCTGGCCGTAGATGCTCGCCAGTGCCACGCCGATGCCAAGCGCCAGCGCCCCACATCCGAGAATCCACTCCGGCCGCGACCGCCGCACCGAGCGCCCCTGTCGGGACCTGCGGCCGAGACGAAAGCCGGCCAACCAGAAAGCGGCAAGCGCCGCAACGATCTTGACTGCCAGCGCGACTGCATACAGCAGCCCCCCGCCGGCACTCGACAGTCGATCGACTGTCATGATCACTCCGGTGACGATCATCACGATCGTCATCGTCCGCGCCCACTCACCGTAGAGCGATTGCGCGGCGGCGACAAACTCGCGCGGTGGCTGCGACGAATCACGCAGCGCCGGGCGAACCGCCACCAGGTAGTATACCCCTCCCCCGAACCAGGTCGCGGCTGCGAACGCGTGCGCCAGGCGGAGAAAGAGCAGGAATCCCTCGCTGGCGCTCATGGCAGCAACGTCATCCTGAGATGCCCGGGAAACCGGACATCAAGCGCTGCCCGTAGATCGCCAGGCGGAACATCTGTCCACTCACAAACAACACGCCGATAGCGATCATCGTCACGCCGCTGAGCGCCGTGACAACCCCAGCATTCCGCGTGCCCCAATTGATCACGCCGCGGATACGCCCGACACCCGCACCGACCAGCAGGAAGGGAATGCCTAATCCGAGGGAATAGACCGTCAGCAGCAAGGTCCCGTAGCGAACCGTATCCGCTGTACTCGTGTAGACGAGGATCGAGGCCAGGATCGGGCCGAAGCACGGCGTCCAGCCAAAGCCGAACGCCATTCCCAGCAGCAACACCTCGCTCGGCGAGAAGCTGCGCGGCTCGAATTGCACCCGCCGTTCTCGCATCAGGAAGGGCACCCGGAAGCCCCACAGGATTACCAGCCCCATCGCGATCATGAACAGCCCGGAAATGCGGGTCAGCGGTTGGCGGTACTGGTCTAGCAGATCGCCGAACACCGACGCCGACGCGCCGAGGGCGATAAAGACCAGCGAGAACCCAAAGACAAACACCAGGCTCGGCCAGAGCGACCGCACCCTCGGCGGCAGCGCCGAAACCTGCCCGCTCGTCGCCGAGCTCGTAATCAGTGACAGGTAGCCGGGCAACAGCGGCGCAACGCATGGGGAGAGAAAGGAGATGAACCCGGCCCCGAATGCCGTCAACAGCCCGATCGACGACACGCTACTTCCGCGCCTCCGCAACCATGTCCTGCAGTTGCTGCAGGCTCGTCACCGGCCCCGGCAGGTGCGCAACCAGATTGCCCTCGGCGTCAACCACGAACGTCTCCGGCACGCCGCTCACGCCATAATCAACGCCGATACGATCATCGCTATCCGGCCCGGTCGGGTAATTCACCTTGTACGTCTTCAGGAAGTCTCGCGCTTCGGAATCGACATCCATGATGTTCACGCCGACCATCACGACGTCATCGGCCAGTGCCCCGCGCGCAGTCGTGAGCAATGGCATCTCGTCGCGGCATGGATCGCACCACGACGCCCAGAAGTTCAGCAGCACAATCTTGCCGCGCTGATCGGATAGTCGGAACTGATCGCCATCGAACGTGGTTATTGTGAAGTCCCGTGCCGGCTTGCCGTCCTCCAGCACCAGCGCGCCGGATGCATTCACTCGACCGCGATCCGCCAGCCGCGCACCCTCCGGCGCAAACAGGGAGTAGCCCAGAATGCCGAGCAGGACGCCGACCATCGTCAGCGCGACAACCGGCACGATCACGGTCCGGAAACGACTGCGCGGCAACGTCGCTGCCTGCCCCGCGCTCTCGGCGGCCGGCTCGGTTGACTCAATTGGAACTGGTTGCTCTTGCATAGCCGCTCTCCCGGCATACGTGAACGCGGCGCGCACAATCGTGGGGGAAGAGGGACTCGAACCCTCACACCTTGCGGTACGTGCTCCTAAGGCACGCGCGTCTGCCGATTCCGCCATCCCCCCGGATGATCCTCAGCCCGCATCAGTATAACAACCCACCCCCTCAAACCGTCCCGCCGAAGACGACGCCAAGCGACACCCAGCAGCGAGAGCGCGGCTCCAGCTTGGACTGCATCGGGCGGGTGGGAGATTTCTCACTGCGGTTCGAAATGACAGATTTCGAGGATGGCTGTCGGGCCCGCGTGCTTGGCAATACTGACTGCTTACGCGTTGCTTCTGCCAGCATGTCAAGCGGTCCACATGGCAACTACGCTTTATGTCCTGTCATTTCGAACCGCAGTGAGAAATCTCCCACCCGCCCGATACAGTCCAATGCAGTAAATTGCCCTGACGCACGGCCCTAACCATACGTCCACGCCGTAAACACAAACACGCCTGGACATGAGCGCTCGTCGCGCCATGTCCCGACGTGTTGTTTTATGTTCGCGAGTTGTGCGGGACTAGCTGCCGCAGCCGCAGCCCTGCGCGGTCTCGCCGTTCATACCGGTGTCAAATGAGTGACCGCAAGCGCACGACGCCACAGCGTTCGGGTTGCGAACAGTGAACCCGCCGCCCATCAGGCTATTGACGAAGTCGATCTCAGCGCCACCGACATACATCGCCGAAAACTCGTCGATCAGGAGCTTCACGCCCTTTGACTCGATGACGGTATCGCCGTCGTCGGCCATCTCTTCGATCGACATGCCGTACTGCAGTCCTGAGCAACCACCCGGAGCAACGAACACGCGCAGCGCGTGATCCGGTGTGCCCTGATCGGAAAGGAAGTCACGAAGCTGCTCGACGGCCTCATCGGTAATCGTCAGCATTGACATACTGCATCCTCCTATGAAACCAGCGCCCCCCTGGCGCTATGAACCTGTCCAAGTATATACCCATTACGAAACCAAGAGGATTATAAACGACCTGCGGAATTTGCAACATCCAGCGCCCGACGGAGCTGTGCCAGCTGCCTTCGCAACGCTTTGGGCTCCCCCCGATACTCCAGCACCAGCGCTCCCGGTCGCGCCGCCTCCAATGCCTGGGCTAGCAAACGCATATCAAGGTCGGTTAGCTCGGCGTGGACGTCATCCAGCAATCCGGCATGCTCGCCACTCTCCAGCAGTCGCGGACTACTGACGTGCACTTCGCCGACGCGCTCCAGCGGAAGCGCTGCCAGCAACTCTTCCGGCTCAACCCCGAGCCAGCTGGCAGTCACCCGCATATGACCGATATCAAGCAGCATGCCGCAACCGGTCGCATCAAGCACCTGCCGGATGAAGTCCGGCTCGCAGACGTACTCGTACGCCCCTTCCGGGCAGTAATCGAGATTCTCCAGCAGCAAGGGCACGTCCAGCAGCTCTCGCGCCGCCCTGGCTGTCGCCACGATCCGGTCGAGCAGCTCGTCGCGCGGCAGAACGTCTGACACCGGCAGCATGTGTTCCTCAAACCGGACGACCTCGCAGGAGAAGCCCAGATGGAGGCTGAACCACGGACTCTGCGCACGTCGGATCATCGCGTTCGCCCGCGCCGCCCATTCCCCATCGACATACGACGTATCGGCCAGGCTCACATCCATATCGAGGTTATGCAGCAGCAACGGAGCTGGTCGCGCCGCTAACGCTGCGTCCAGCCCCCAGCCGGGTACCTCAATAATGTCAACCAGCGAGTCGATGTCTTCCACCGCGGCCAGAGCTGGAGACCACGTCGCCCCCAGCATCGTTCGCGCACTGGATGTCACGCCGCCACCACTGCCGCAAGACGGCGCCGAATCTCGTCGCCGAACTCCCCGGTCGTCAGCGGCACTCCGCCTTGCGCGATGTCTGCCGTACGCGCGCCGGCGTCGAGCGTCTGCGCGACGGCAGCCTCGATTGCGTCGGCCTGCGCGTCCAGCCCGAACGACACCCTCAGCATCATCGCCGCCGACAGGATCGCGCCCGTCGGGTTTGCGATGCCCTTACCGGCGATGTCCGGCGCCGACCCATGAATCGGCTCGTAAACGCCGAACGTGCCGTCCGCCCCGATGCTCGCCGACGGCAGCATCCCTAACGAACCAGCCAGCACCGACGCTTCATCACTCAGAATATCGCCGAACGTGTTCTCCATAATGAGAACGTCGAACGACGCCGGGTTCGCAATCAACCGCATCGCGCACGAATCGACCAGTTGATGCTCAGTCGCCACATCCGGGTAACCGGCAGCTACCTCGTCAACGACCGCGCGCCATAGTTGCGACGTCGCCAGCACGTTCGATTTGTCAACGCTCGTGACCTTGTTTCGTCGCCCAGAGGCCAGCCGATAGCCCAGCTCAGCAATCCTTCGGATCTCGCCCTCGCTGTACGCCATTGTGTCGACCGCCTGCCGGCCCTCGTCCGTCGTCCACTGCTCGGATGGCTTGCCGAAGTACAGTCCGCCGGTCAGCTCACGCACGATGAGCAGATCGACGCCGCGCACGACTTCCGGTTTCACCGGCGTCGTATCGGCCAGCGCATCGAATACCTTCACCGGCCGCAGGTTCGCGAACAAACCGAGGCTGTAGCGCAGCTTCAACAGGCCAGACTCCGGCCGCAGCTCTCGCGGCTGCTTGTCCCAGGTCGGCCCGCCAACCGCGCCTAGCAGTGCGCCGCCACATCCGCGCGTCGCCTCAATGTCCTCATCACGAATCGGCACCCCGTAGGCGTCAATCGCCGCCCCGCCGATCTTCGCTGCCTCGAACGCGAAGGAGACGCCGGTCGCTTCACCAACGGCGTCGATTGTCTTGCGCGCCTCGTCGATCACCTCCGGCCCGACACCGTCGCCGGACAGAAGCATGATCCGCTTCGTCTCCGTATCCGTCACGAAGTCGCCCCCGACTTCGCTTCGCGCTGCCGCACGCGCTCAGCTACGGCCTCAATCAGCCCGCCAGCATTGACGATCTCCTGCACATACGGTGCATGCGGATTGGATGTGTAGGTCTTCCCAGTGCGCGTGTTGACAACGAACCCTTCGGTCGTATCGACCTCCAGGATGTCGCCCGTCTCAGCATCCGCCACCGCCTCCGGACATTCCACCAGCGGTAGACCAATATTGATGGAGTTGCGGTAAAAGATTCGCGCATAGCTCTCGGCCATCACCAGCGACACACCAGCGCCGCGAATAGCCAGTGGTGCGTGCTCGCGCGATGAACCACACCCAAAGTTCTTGCCGGCGACGATGATGTCGCCTTCCTGAACCTTCTGCGGGAACTCCGGGTCGATGTCCTCCATGACATGCTCGGCCAACTCCTTGGCATCGAACGTCAGCAGGTGGCGCGCCGGGATGATGACATCGGTATCGATGTCGTCGCCGAACTTCCAGACTCGTCCTCGAAACTGCATGGTTCCCCCGTCATCCGATTCCCGCCGCGCTGCAACGTGCTGCGCGCGTATCGTTCGCGTTGCCGACCTAGTCGCCGAACGCGCGCATCATCCAGTCATCCGGCGAGCGCTGCTGCTCCTGCCAGCGCCGAGCGAGGCTGTCGATATCCGCTGCCTCGCTGATGCTGACCGTCTCACGTACCCACTCGTAGACTCGCAAAACTGTCCCGACGTCTGCGCCAAACGGCTCTATCCGCTCGCACAGTGCCGTCGTCAGCGTGCGTGCCTGCTCGTCCATTCCATCATGATGTGGCGTAAATGCGTGTTGCATCGTTGTGTTCCTCTATGCGCTGGGTACTTTGCTTCTCACCATCTCCGGCGTGCCGACGCGGCCGAGAATCGCGCTCGCAGCGGCGACCCGCGGACCAGTCAGAATGACCTCGGACTCACGATGTCCCATTCGCCCGCGGAAGTTCCGGTTCGTCGTCGAGACACAGCGCTCGCCCTTGGCCAGGACACCCATGTAGCCACCCAGGCACGGCCCACAGGTCGACGTGCTGAAGACAGCTCCGGCATCCATGAAGATCTCGTCGAGCCCTTCCCGCGTCGCCTCGCGCGCGACCTTCTGCGAGCCCGGAATGACAATGCAGCGCACCATCGGATGCACCTGATTGCCGCGCATGACTTCGGCAGCAGCCCGCAGATCGGACAACCGGCCATTCGTGCAGGAGCCGATCACAACCTGATCGATCGGATCGTCACCGACCGAATCCGCGTCGTGGACGTTGGACGGCAGATGCGGCAGCGCTACAACCGGCTTCAGGTTCGTGACGTCGATCTCGACGACACGCGAATAGGTCGCGTCCGGGTCCGACGCAAACGGCGTGTAGTTACCGTCCGTTACCTCGTCCAGGAACCCCTTGGTGATGTCATCGAATGGGAAGATGCCGGTGTCACCACCCGCCTCGATCGCCATGTTGCACATCGCGATCCGGTCGTCCATCGGCAGCGCATCGATGACCGGCCCGGTGAACTCCATCACCGAGTTGAGCGCCCCATCGACGCCGATCTTGCCGATCGTGTGCAGAATCAGGTCCTTGCCGCCGATGTCCTCTGGCAGCGTTCCCGTGTAGACGAACTTGATCGTGTCCGGCACGCGCACCCAGGTCGTGCCCAGCGCCATCGCCGCCGCGATATCGGTCGAGCCCATGCCGGTCGAGAACGCGTTGAACGCGCCATAGGTGCAGGTGTGTGAGTCTGCGCCGATGATAATGTCGCCCGGCTTGGTCAGCCCGTTCTCCGGCAGCACGACGTGCTCAATACCGGCGCGGCCTATTTCGAAGTAGAGCGTGCCCTGCTCGTGCGCAAACTCGCGCATGATCTTTGCCATCCCGGCCGCCTTGATGTCCTTGGCCGGCACGAAATGATCCGGCACGAAGACGACCTTCTTCGGATCGAAGACGGATTCCAGTCCTGTCTTCTTGAACTCCGCGATCGACAGCGGCGCGGTCACGTCGTTCGTCATCACCAGGTCAACCGCGACCTCGACGATCTCGCCCGGCGTGACGCTTTCCCGTCCGGCACCCTTGGCCAGGATCTTCTGGGCCATCGTCAATCCCATGTCAGACCACCCCCTCCGCCTTCAACGGCGCATGCACCGCTACCGCTGCCCGATTCAAAGCCGTCAGATATGCTCGAACACTCGACTCCACGATGTCCGTCGTAACCGCGTGGCCACTGAAGATCTGCCCGTCAACGCGAATCCGTACCGACACCGAACCCTGTGCATCCTCGCCCGGCGTCACAGCATCGATGTGGTACTGCTCCAGCTCAGCGTCAATCTCTGCCACCTGATCGATCGCCTGATAGAGCGCGTCGATCTGGCCATTGCCGCGCCCAGTAGCCTCACGCTCGATACCGTTCACCCCGACGATCACCGCCGCTTCGGCGTCCCCCTCCGAGCCCGAATGCGCGCGCCACGCCAGCAGCGTGTACGGCTCGACGCCGACGTGCTGGAACGACTCCTCGACGATTGCGACGATGTCCGCATCGGTGACCGTCTTCTTGCGGTCGGTCAGCTCGATGAAGCGGATGTACAGCGTCTGCAAGCGCTCGGCGTCAAACTCGTAGCCCAGCTCCTTCAGGCGCTCGCGGAATCCTGCTCGCCCCGAGTGCTTGCCCATCACGAGCTTGCTGCCGGTCCAGCCGACCGAGTCGGGCGTCATGATCTCGTAGTTCTCCGGATGCTTGATCACGCCGTCCTGATGAATGCCCGACTCGTGTGCAAATGCATTCGCGCCGACAATCGCCTTGTTCGGCTGCACGGGGATGCTCGACGCGCGCGTCACTGTCCGGCTGGTCGGCACGATCTCGCGCGTGTTGATGCGCAGATCGTAGTCGCCGAAGTAATCGCGCCGCGTTCGCAGCGCCATCACGACCTCTTCGAGCGCCGTGTTGCCGGCCCGCTCCCCGATGCCATTAACCGTCACCTCAACCTGCCGCGCCCCCGCCTGGATCGCCGCCAGCGTGTTGGCCGTCGACATGCCCAGGTCGTCGTGGCAATGCACCGAGATGGCGACGTTTTCAATCCCTGGCGTATTCGCCTTCAGGAACTCGATCAGCCGCGTGTACTCCTCCGGCGTCGTGTAGCCAACCGTGTCGGGCACGTTGATCGTCGTCGCGCCCTCTTCGATCGCCGCGCCGAACAGCCGAGCCAGAAAGTCCCAGTCCGCCCGCGTCGCGTCCATCGCCGAGAACTGCACATCAGACAGATAGCTCTTGCAGCGTCGCACTGCCGCGCGCGACATCTCCAACACCTCATCCGGGCTCTTACGCAGCTGGTACTGCATCTGGATTGGCGAGGCGTTGACGAACGTATGGATGCGCGGATTCTCAGCCGTCCGCACACCCTCCCAGGCAGCGTCGATGTCGTTGAGATGCACGCGCGCCAGCCCGGCAACGACGACACCCTTTACCTCGCGGCCGATCATCTGGACCGCCTCAAGGTCGCCCGGCGACGCCGCCGGATATCCGGCTTCGATAATGTCAACGCCGAGCCGCACGAGCTGCCGAGCGACGTCAATCTTCTCCGGCGTCGTCATCGTCGCGCCCGGAGACTGCTCACCATCACGGAGGGTCGTATCGAAAATCAGAATCCTGTCAGCCACGGAAGGTGCCTCTCTCGTATCGAAAACACTGGTCGTTTTCAGATGGCCCCGCGATGGGGCTTGGTAAGCAGGAGCGAACCTCGCGACCATCGTCGCCGGCTGCTCTGCTTCACCTGCCGATACCCCATCGTGCGTTTCACGGCCTTCGACCTGCTCCGATTCCAGAGAAACAAAAAACCCGCCCCTGAATAGGGACGGGCTCAACCCGCGGTACCACCCTGATTGACTATCGTCCTGATCCCGCCTCAGCGGAGGAACGACAGCCCACTCGGAAAGCTGTAACGGGCTGACCCGGCGCGATCTGACGCTCGTTCGCTCAATCGCGCGGCTCGGGTGCGAGTTCGCGTTGCGCTTCGTGCCGGACTCTCACCAACCACCGGCTCGCTGACCAAACGCAGACGCTACTACTCACCGTCATTGCCATCTGTGCAACGCAATCTAACAGCGCGTCGCAGGACTTGTCAAACACGGTTCGCTTGCCGTGCGGTCGGGAAATCTCGTTCTACTGAAAATACACTGCCGCCGCCGTCACCAGCAGCCACGGCGGTTCGCCGACATTGCCATCACCGGCAGCATTGACAATCGAGAGGGTATTGTTGCCCGGCTTCAGCGCATCCAGATTTCCAACCAGCCAGGCAACATCGGTCCATGCCTCGTTCGCAAACGGGCTCGGCCCTTCCCAAATCAGATAGTCGTTGAGCCAGAGCTGCATCGGAACGTGCTCCGACTTCTCGTCGTCCATGCCGGTGATTGTCACCAGAATAAACTGCGACGCTTTGCCGCCCCCGCCAACATTCACCGACGCGCTGGCCTCGTCATAGCCACTGTCGCCGCCGTAGATATGCACCGCCGGCAAGCCATACAGCGAGCCGTCATCGCGCCGATACGCACCCTTGAAATCGCTCGCGTTCAGCGTCACCGACGGTCCCTGAAAGATCTGCACCGGCACGCTCGACAGCGGGAAGGGTGTATCAAACGCCACCGTCGGAACCGGCGGAACTGTCGGGGTCGGCGGCTCCGGTGTCGGCGTCGGAGGTTCCGGCGTCGCCGTCGGCTCCGGCGTTTCGGTCGGCTCCGGGGTTGGAGTCTCGGTCGGCTCCGGTGTTGGCGTTTCTGTCGGTTCCGGCGTCGGTGTCAGCGTCGGCTCAGTAGTCGGCGTCAGCGTCGCTGTCGGCGCAGGCTCGGTGGCCGTGGCCGTCATGGTCGGCTCGCTCGTCGGCGAGGCTGCAACAACGCCCGACTCCGGCTCATCGCCCCAGTTCGCCAGCGCAAACGCAGCTATCGCCAGCCCCAGCAGAAGCACAATGAGCAACGGCACGATGATCCGCCAGCGGCTGCCACCGCCACCGCCCTCGGCCGGTACAGCCACTGGTGGTGGAGGCGGCCCAGGTGGTGGTACAACCGCTGCCCCTGCCGGTACAACCGCCTGCGCTACCGCCGTTCGCTGGGTCGGATCGACGTTCGACGGTCGGATCGCCGCCGCCGCCGCTGTCGGGTTCAGCAGCGCATCGCGCATCGCCTGCGCGTTGGGATAACGATCGGCCGGCGCTTTCGCCAGCCCCTTCATGATCACCGCTTCAAGCGCCACCGGAATCGCCGGGTTGATCGTTCGTGGTGGCGGCGGCATCTCATTGACGTGCCGATACATCACCTGCACCGGATTGTCACCCGGAAACGGCAGACGCCCGGTCAGCATCTCGTACACCACGACCGCCGCCGAATACAGGTCACTCGACGGCGTGATGTCGCCGCCAGACGCCTGCTCCGGTGCCATGTACGCCGCCGTACCGATCGCCGTGCCGGCTTCAGTCAGCCCCGCGTCCGCCGAGCCGAGCCGGGCGATGCCAAAGTCGGTCAACTTCACCTGATGCGTTTCGGTCAGCAGGACGTTCTGCGGCTTGACGTCGCGGTGGACAATCCCGGCTGCGTGGATCGCGCCCAGCCCGTCCAGCATCTGCCGGCCAAAACCGACGGCTTCTTCGACCGTCAGCGGGCCTTCCTCGCGGATGTAATCCTTGAGGCTCGGACCCGCCACAAACTGCATGACGATATAGGTCGTGCCATCGTCACGCCCATAGTCAAAGACCTGAATAACATTGGGATGGCTGATGCGCGCTGCCGCCCGCGCTTCGTTCTCAAAGCGCGAACCGAATCCCGCATGCGACGCATACTGGTCGCGCAGGATCTTGATCGCGACATCACGCCCCAGAACCGTATCGGTGGCTCGATAAGTAACCGAGAAGTTACCCTCGCCGATCGGCTCACCAAGTTCGTATCTACCGCCCAGGATTCGCGGCTGCGACAGCGCCACGCGTCCTCCAACCAACCGGAATGAGCGCCGAGCGGGTGCAACTTCCGCCTTCCGGCATCTCTCGTATCGTCAATTACAGGTCGTTATGCCAAGCTTCGTTACGATACGGGTGTCCGTACACCCCTCGTGACAATCATGCCACGTTCGGCGCGGCACCACCGATATGCGACGATTGTCGCCAACGTCGGCGACAGTACAGTCTACTTCGCCACTGCAAAGAGAGGACCAGCCCCAGTGAGTCGTCAATCACCTGACGCAGCCGACCCGCAGGACGACGCCATGAGCCCCGAAGAGAAAGCCGCAATTGTCGACGCCCTGCTCGATGAGATGCGCACGCTCTTTCACGAATACATCAACGGCACGCTCGCCTACGATGAGCTGTCGTTCGAGATGTTCGACACCCTCCAGACCGTCCACGCCGTCGCGAACGACGCGTTGATCGTTGAGTACGACATGGAAGACCTCACCGAAGACGTGATCGTTGAGCAGCCAACCAATCGCCAACGCCAGAAGGGACGCGGCAAGCATGGGAACTGACCTGGAGCGCAAGACGCGCAATGAGCTCGCTCTGCTCCTCGAGCGCTGCGGTGCCCTCGCCGAAGGTGTCCGCTTCCTGGAGGGCGACGACCTCATCGAGCTGCTCGACGAGATCGACTCAATACGCGCCCTCGTCGCCGACTCATCGACGACCCTGCGCGCGGCAATCAGTCGCTAACAATTACCTGTCCCATCGGACAGTCGCGACTGTCCAGCGTGACGGTGTGCCGATCATGGGTCCATCCTATGATGATGTTCGTCGGCGAGCCTGACGGTTCGCCACCCAGACGATCGTCCTTCGTGGCAGAGAGGAGGTCACTAGTGGTTCGCGCGTCTCTCCTACAACGTCGCCTCACGCGGGCGCACGACATGGCCTCCCCTGCCACGGATCGACGATGGTGATGCTCGGCATCTGAGCCGACATCAACACCACGCAATAACCGACCCGGGTAGCAATGCCCGGGTCGCTTGCGTCTCTGGAAAGGACATCCCCGATGAAAAGTCGTAGCAGCACAACTCGCACCCAGACGGTCTACGGACCAGTCGTCATGCTCGTCGGTGATCGCGTCACCGTCCACAGACCGACACCCTGCAACGCGCGTCGACAGGATTAACCACCTCTGCCGTCGCCGGCCTCATTCCGGCGACGGTGAGGGGTCGGTCCGGTATAATGCCAACCAGTCAACGTACGTACAGCGCCGGATCGGATGCCCCATGCCCCGCATTATCGCCTTCTTTAACCAGAAGGGCGGCACTGCAAAAACCACCAGCACATTGAACGTCGCCGCTGCCCTTGCTGAGCGCGGCCATCGCGTGCTGGCGATGGATCTGGATCCCCAGGCCAGCCTGACAATGGCGTTCGGCATCGACGTCGCAGCGCTCGAAACGTCCGTCTATGATCTGTTTCTCGATGACGACATTCCGGTCAACGAGCTGGTTGTCCCGTCGACCATTGACAACGTCACGGTTATCCCGAGCCACCCGGACTTCGCGACCGCCGAGATGGCACTCATCAACGAGCTGGAACGCGAGCGCATGCTCTCCACGCGCCTGGCGTCCGCCGATCTCTCCGACTTCGATGTCGTACTGATTGACGCGCCGCCGGCACTGGGTCTCATCAGCATCAATATCCTCGTCGCTGCGACCGACCTCATCATCCCGATCGAGCCGCACCCGCTGTCGTTGCTGGTGCTGCCGCGCCTGTTCGACACAATCGCCCGCGTGCGCCGCCTCAACCCCGGCCTGCAGGTCGTCGGCTTCCTGCCGACCAAAGTGCAGCGTACATCGCGCCTTGCCCACGAGATGATCGACGCTCTCCAGGAGCGCTACCCGGACGTACCGGTGCTCCCGTCGGTTCCACTGTCGGTCAAGGGCGCCGAGTCAGTCGCGGCCCGCACCTCGATCCTCGAGTACATGCCGCGCTCTCCGCTCTCGACTGCCTACCGCGAAGCCGCTGACGCGCTGCTGCAGCGCTCGCCGATCGGATCTGCCCATGTCTGAGACACGCTCACGACGCAAGCGCTTCTCGGTCGACGCGTTATTCACCGACACCAGCCCGCGCGGTGTCGGCGTCTCCGAGCTCGTCGAGGCCAAGCTCATTCGCCTCGACCGCATCGAGCCCGACCCCGACCAGCCGCGCACTGAGTTCGACACTGAAGCACTCGACGAGCTCGCCGCCTCAATTCGCGCCGACGGCGTCCTCCAGCCGATAGCAGTCCGCTACGACGCCGAGCGCGACATCTACGTCATCATCCACGGCGAACGCCGCTGGCGCGCAGCCAGACTGGCCGAGATCGAATCGATCCCAGCCGTGGTTCGCGACATCCCCGAGGATCGCCGCCTCATCCACCAGCTCGTCGAGAACATCCTCCGCGAGGATCTCAATGCCCTCGACCGCGCCGCTGCATTGCGCGCGCTGAAAACGCAGATGGATGACGCACCGTGGGAGAAGGTCGCCGAGTCCGTCGGCATTCGCCGTAGCCGCCTGTACCAGCTCCTGAGCACTGAAAAGCTCGCGGAGCCAATGCAGGAAGCGCTCAGACGCGGCGTCATCTCCGAGAAGCAGTCGCGCGCAGCCCAGCCGCTTCCGCAGGACGAGCAGATCGATCTCGGCCGCCGCCTGCTCGAAGGGGAGCTCAACCCCAGCCAGATCACCGCCTACGCCCGCTCGATCAAGCCGCGCCCGCGAAAGCAGAAGCCGGATTACGAGCCGATCGTGCGCGAGGCACGCTCCCTCCAGCACAAGATCGACGCGCTGACCGGCCCCGCCATCGCCGCGTCCGCCAGCGAGCGCAAGCACATCCGCCAAACCCTCTACGATCTCCAGGAGACCATCGACATGCTCCTCCGCCGCCTCGGCGACTGACTCGGCGAACGAAATCTGTCCGACCGGTCGACTTCGGTGGTGGGGTGCATTGCATACGCCCGACCAGGCAACGAACACCTTGGTGCCTGCCGATCCTTCGCTGTGAACGCCAAACTGTCCGATCGTTGAAGGCGGCAGCTACCACCTTGTCCTGTCATCTCGAACCGCAGTGAGAGATCTCCCACCCGTTCGAAGCCGTCCAACGCAGGAGAGATTTCTCGCGTGCGCGCTCGAAATGAC
>JBDHWD010000065.1:0-17370 GCA_039810005.1 Thermomicrobiales bacterium
CCATGCCGGTTTCTTGTTTGTCGGCCTCATGTCATTGAAACGTACACGCGCCCGTCGGCCGCTACTTCGCGGACCGGCGTGTCATTCGTTTCGTGCGGAGACCGGCTCGTCATTGAGTCAGCAAGAGATGGTATGTGACCGCGACTATCAAAGTCAAGGAAGCGCCATCCCACGGCGATCCACTTTTCCGATCTGACAAAAGGTTCACGCGTGACCAACGCGAGATGACGTCGTTGCTGACTCCGCCGACGCATCTTGACCGTGGCCAATACGCTCCTGAGCGATGATGTGTCTGTGTGTTGAATGTGCGCTATTGCGCGCCAATCGTCGCCGTCAGCAGGGCGGGGCCGGTCGGCGCGCCGATCGCCGCGTCCGCCTCGACCGTCACGACAAGGGCTTCGTAGCTGGCAACCCAGCCGAACGGCTCAATCACCAGGGTGGCTCTCCCACCGTCAGGATCGACGCGCAACTCACCACCGCGCGCATAGTCGCTCCCATTCGGGAAGCGCATCCAGGCAACGTAGTGTTCGCCCGGCCCGGGTTCCGGCAGATCGACAGCGACGATCAACGCGCTGTTCGTCTGGCGATTCACGATGAGCTTGGCCTTGGCCTCCGGCGCGAGCGTCTCGCTGCCGACAAACTGCGCAATGTAGGTTGAGCCGACGGTCGTCGGGGCCTCAGCCAGCGTCCGCATCGTGCGGTCCTGCTCGGCCTGAATCTCGGCGATGCGCTGCTGCTGGTTGTAAAGCCGGACGCCCATGACGCCGATCACCAGCAACAGGATGAGCGCCGGGGCGACGACGAAGCTGGCCAGCCGCGGCGCGACAGGTTGCCAGGCGAACGTGCGTCGCAGCCGCGGCGCGCGGGCCGGCGTGGCCTGGTCGATACGACCCAGCAGCGCCGCGCGAGCGCGCAACGGTACCGGCCGCGCGGGTGACGCATACGGCAGAAGCCCGACCATCTCCTCGTAGGATTCCAGCTCCTGCGCGCAGGAGGAGCAGGAGGAGACGTGCAATCGCACGCGCTCGCTATCATCGGGATCGAGCGCGCCGAGGACGTAGGCAGGGATCAGATCCCTGACGTGCCCGTCATCTCGATCGCCCATGCCGGACAGATCATCATGCTCGGCATCCACAGTCCATACCCTCATTCGCTGCGCTGACGATTCCGTGTCGAACTACGCCTCGTCAGCGAGTGCATCTTTCAGCTTCTGCATACCCAGCCGCAGCCGGGTCTTGATCGTGCCGAGTGGCTCATCCAGGTATGCCGCGATCTCTCGCTGTGACATCGACTGGAAGAACGCCAGCTCGATGGCGATACGTTGCGCTTCGGGCAGCGTTGTGAGCGCTTTACCGACACGCTCCCGAAGCAGTGCTGCTTCCGCCGCTTCCTCAACATTCGCCGCGTCATCGACGAGGCCGTTCATCACTTCATGAACGTCTGTGCCGTCGACGCGTTGCGGCCGCCGCTGACGCCGGCGCAGCTCGTCAATCGCCAGATTGTGGGTGATGCTCAATAACCAGCTGGCAAAGGTTCCGCGGACTGTGCGATACGTCTCAGCCTGTCTCCAGGTTCGTACGAACGCCTCCTGCAGGATCTCTTCCGCAGTCGCTCCGTCGCCGACGATACGCACCGCAAACGAATAGACTACTCGCGCGTACCGACTGTAGAGCGCTTCCAGAGCCGCCGTGTCGCCTTCACACACACGGCTCACCAGCACCTCATCCGCTGGCTCGGCGGACGAGGGTTGATCGGCGCCACCCGACGCTACCTCTAACCGGCGGTTCCGCTCACTCAATGGAACCTCGCGATGCCGGTGCACAGGTAGCACTTCACTATACGGCGGCGATGCGCTTTCAGGATGTACCGGAATGGCGATACCCGCATAATGCTGATCTCGCTTCGTCTGAATGGGCGTGCGTACCATGTCAGGATGCGTCCATTATACGAAGCGGCCCTGCAACGCCCGCTTCGGGCTGGCTGTCGATAGTGACAGTACAACCCGGATCAGGCCTGGCGGTTATGTTGGGCTACTCGCGAACAGCGGTATCGCGCTGTACGGACATGGCGGCCGGCTCGACATCATCGGTCGGTCGGCGCAGCAGCCAGATGAGGGCAAGGCTCGACAGCAGAATGACGCCGAGCGAGACAACCTGCGCCTCCTGAAGGCCCCAGAACCAGACACGTTCCTCGCGTACGTACGAGATAATGAAGCGTGTGACACCATAGAGCAGCGCATAGGTGGCGAAGATCGTCCCGGCCGGCAGCCTACGCTTGCGCAACGGCCAGATGACGGCAAAGATGCCCAGGCACATGATCATGTCGTAAACCGGATACGGGTGCGTCGGGACATTCAGCAGACGGTTCGGGATGATCGCGTCGGGGTTGGTGTAGACGAATGCGAACGGCCAGTCCGTCTCTGCGCCCCAGGCGTCGCCATTGATGGCGCAGCCGATCCGACCGATTGCCTGCGCGACGACCAGGCCGGGCGCGATGATGTCGATCATGCGCAGGAACGGATACGAGCGCAGCTTGCACAGGATCGCGACGGTAATGAAGCCGCCGATCACCGCGCCATAGATCGCCAGGCCACCCTCATTGATCTTCAGCGCCTCACCCGGATTGTCGATGTAGAAGCCGAGATGGTCGATGAGATAGAACACACGCGCGCCGATGATGCCGCCGGCTATTGCGATCAGCACGAACGAATCGAAGCCCGCCACCGAGATATTGCGCTCGCGCATGCCGCGCTCGACGAACCAGACCGCGACGAAGATGGCGAGAACCGTGAGAAGGCCGTGCCACGCCAGCACGAACGGACCGATCGTGACGAGGTTCGGGTCCATACCGATGTGGATGCGCATTAGCCTCTTCCCTGCTCAAAGCCGAATCTTACGCTGCGGGCGAGGGAGACGGTGAGGTCATCGCGCCGTCGCATGCAGGCGAAGTGTAGCCGCCGACGGCACGCTCGGGGCAACGAATTGGAGAGCGAACGTTAGTCCCAGGTAATGAGCAGGCGTTCCAGCAGGCTGACGCCGAGGTAGCCAAGCGTGGCGACGAGCGACATCATGAGTGCTGCGACGTAGACCATCGGGATGTCGTAGGCGGTGCGGCCGAGCGTCATCATGTAGCCGAGGCCGGCGCTGGATGAGACGAACTCGCCGACCATCGCGCCGGTCATGGAGAGGGTCAGTCCCATCTTGATCCCGCCCAGCAGTGGGCGCAGCATCAGCGGGATCTCAACATAGATCAGTGTCTGCCAGCCGTTGCCGCCCATGCTCCAGGTTGCCTCGATCAGCGTCGCGTCGATCGAGCGCAGACCGACGACGGTGTTAATCAGGATCGGGAAGAAGACGATCAGCGCACAGATGATGACCTTCGGCAGCAGCCCCAGGCCGAACCAGACGACGAGCAACGGCGCGAATGCGATCACCGGCATCGCCTGCGATACGGCAACGTAGGGGCCGAACAGGGCATCAAACGTATCGAAGCGTGCCAGCGGATAGCCGAGCCCGACGCCGACAACGAACGCAACGGCGAACCCGAGCAGCGCCTCCTTCAGCGTGACGCTGGTGTGATGCCAGAGGGTGCCGTTGCGATAGAGCAGCCACCACTTCTCAGCGACGGATGCTGGCGCGGGCAGCATGTAGGCCGGGATGGTGTGACGCATCCAGAGCAGCTGCCAGAACCCCAGCGCCAGCAGGACTCCTACCAGCGGCAGCCAGAGTCGCCAGCGACGATACGACGACGCAGGACGCGTCAGTGTGCGCCTGCGTCGTCGTCGAACACGGCGTGGAGCGCCGGTCGAGCTACGACCGTCAACGGTGATGCTACTGTCCGGCCTGCTCCACAAACTCATTGGTATACAGCGCCTCGGGGTCGATCGGAGCGTCAACAACGCCGACTGATTGCAACAGATCCTGAGTATTCTGCCAGGCTTCCGGGTCGGTCCAGCCCAGTGGGTGATCGGTCGGCGGCTGCTGCCACTTCTGCGCCTGCTCCAGCACCGCGCGCTGGATGCGCACGTTGTCGCCGGTGATCTCCGGCATGCGCGCCATCGACGCCTCGAAGGCCGCGTCCGGATCATCCAGTGATGCCTGCAAGCCCTTCAGCGTCGCCTCGACGAACTTCTGGACCAGGTCGGGATGCTCGGACAGCATCGACTCATTCGTCACCAGGCCGGTCGAGACCATGTTGACGTAGTCGGAGACAGCCAGCTCCTCCATGTCGTAGCCCAGCTCGCGCGCCTGCACCGGCTCGTTGACGAGATAGGTCATAGCGACGTCGATCTGGTCCTGCGTCAACGCCTCAAGCTCAGTGAAGCCGATTGTGATCAGGTCGATGTCATCCAGCGTCAGCCCGCCCGCCTGCAGCAGCGCCAGCAGGCCGAAGTAGGTCGAGCCGTTCGTCTGCGAGACGCCAACGCGGCGACCCTTGAGGTCTTCCGGCGCGGTCAGCGGATCGTGCTTGCCGCCAATCGCAGTAGCGCCAACCGGATACTTCTGGAACTGCGCCATCACGTAGGTCACCGGGATGCCGGCAGCACGAGCCGGGATCAGGCCATCGCCGCTGGTGACGGCAAAGTCAATGCTGCCGCTACCGACCTGAGCGAGCAGGTCCGGGTTCGGGCCCTGCTGTACCTCAACATCGAAGCCGGCGTCCGCGTAATAGCCATTATCGATCGCCACGTAATACGGCGCGAACTGCACGTTCGGGACGAAGCCCAGCGCGAGTGTGACCTTGACCTTCTCACCGGAGTCGTCGCCACTGGCACCTTCAGGAGATGAGGCGATTGTCGGTGAGGCAGCTGTTTCGGCGCTGGTCGGCGAAGCTTCCTCGCTGGTCGCAGTCGCCCGGGCGTCGTCTGCGGTCGGGCTGGCGGCGGTTTCGACACTGCTTTCGGCGGACGTCGAACTCGTGGCGACGCTCGTCGTCGCAGTAGGCGTTGGATCAGATGACGAGCCACATGCAGCGAGCAGGACGCCGAATGTGATGAGTACGACAAGCAGGATATAGCGGTAGCGCATAGTCCCCCCAACGATATTTGGCCGATGCTCGCCTCCGCAATGCGAGCGGGGCGCATCGTAGCACGATACCCGCATTTGGGAATACACGAATTGCATTGTGAACGTTGGATTACGACAGCTCTGTCGTACATTGACGGCTTCCCGGCTGATTGCTAAGATGGCCGACAAGTTAAATCGTCCGAATGACGGTGAACGGAACAAGTACGCGCTCAGTCCAGACGCAGCGAGCCGACGAATGGTGCGAGGTCGGTGTCAACGCGGGCGCGGAATGGCTCCGGGAGTTGCGCTCCGAACCAGGGAATCCCCGCAGTAGGCAGCGCCGGTTGCTCCTCCGTTAGCAGGGAGCAGGATTGACGGGACAGCTTCGTCCCGCATCCAATGAGGTGGGTCGTCCCGCGAGGGAGGGCCAAACCGGGTGGTACCGCGGAGCGCATCAGACGCCTTCGTCCCGATTGGGGGCGAGGGCTTTTTGTTGTTCTGCTGCACGTCGGCGAGCGCCGACGCCGGATCACGGAAGGATCACACACGAGCATGGTAGTTGAGACACAGCCGCGGCCGGCAGCGACCGCACCGGACACGACCCGCAAGCGCGTCTTCTCGGGCATTCAGCCCAGCGGCGCGGTCACGATTGGCAACTACCTCGGCGCGATCAGGCGCTGGGTCATTCAGCAGCACCAGCACCAGAGCATCCACGCGATCGTCAATCTGCACGCAATGACGCAGGTGTATGACGCGCCGGATCTTCGTCAGCGCACGCTGGATCTGGCCGCCGTCCTGATCGCCTGCGGCATCGACCCGGAGAAAGCCATCCTGTTCGCGCAAGGCGACGTGCCGGAGCACACTGAGCTGACCTGGGTGCTGGCGACGCAGACGATGTTTGGTGAGCTGAACCGGATGACGCAGTTCAAGGACAAGGGCCGCGGTGACGAGCGCGCCGGCGCGGGCCTGTTCTTCTACCCGGTGCTGATGGCCGCCGACATCCTGCTCTACGACACCAACTCGGTGCCGGTCGGCGAGGATCAGCGCCAGCATCTCGAGTTGACGCGCGATGTCGCCGAACGCTTCAACGCCAAGTTCGGCGAGACATTCGTCATCCCCGAGGCGGACATTCAGGCCGAAGGTGCCCGGATCATGAGCCTCGACGATCCGACGAAGAAGATGAGCAAGTCGGGTGCGCCCGGCTCCTACATCGCCTTCCAGGACACACCGAGCGAGATCCGCAAGAAGATCATGCGCGCCGTAACCGACTCCGGCTCGGAGATCGTGTACCGCGAGGACAAGCCCGCCATCGTCAACCTCCTGACGATCTACTCGCAATTCAGCGACGAACCGATTGCGACGCTGGAGGAACGCTACGCCGGGGCCGGCTACGGGCAGTTCAAGAAGGATCTGGCGGACGTCGTCGTCAGCCATATGGAGCCTATTCAGCAGCGTCTGGCGGAGCTGGCCGCCGATCCGGGCGAGCTGCTGCGCATCCTCGATCGTGGCACCGAACGCGCACGCGAGATCGCGACGCCGAAGATGGAGCGCGTGCGCGAGGTGACCGGCATCACGCTCTTCCACTAGCGCATTCCGGACGGGCCGCACAGCCACTGCGCGGCCCGTTCAACCCCGCCGATCAAGTCGGAACCAGTGCGGATCATCGCGGCGTGCGGAATCCGGCAGACCGGCCGTATCGAACGCCAGCTCCTCCACCACCGTCCAGCCAGGATAGAGCGCCTCGATCGCCTGGCGATCCATGCCGTCCGGCAGCATCCCACGGCTGCGCGGCGCAAGCGCATACATCAGCAGTGTCGCGTCCGGCGCAGCAACAGCATCGATCAGTCGGGCGGCGGCCGCGCGTCCGGCAGCGTCAAGACCGTGGATCGTCCCAAAATCGAGGATGAGCCGGTAGTCCTGCCTCAGCCCAAGTTCCTCTGCGAACGCTTTCGTTATGTCGCCCTGGGTAAAGCGCGCCGCGACACCGGCCTCAGCCGCCCGACGCTGCGCCGCCTTCACGCCCCGGCCAACCAGCTCGATGCCGGTGACCTGCCAGCCGCGCTGCGCCAACCGCACCGACCAGACGCCGGTTCCGCTGCCGATGTCCAGCGCTGCGCCATACGGCGGCTGTCGCTCGCGCTCAACACGATCCAGCATCGCCAGCGCCTGCTGCGCTGCCGGCAGCGTTTCGAGCCGCTCCCAGGGCGTGAAGCCGAAACGATAGGCGATCTTGTAGAAGCGTGCGCTCAGGCTGGCCTCCATTCGCAACCGGGACGACGTGCAATACCACTGTGACAGGCAGGCTGACGGCGACTCGCCACGACCCTACTCGCGAGGCAGAACACCGTTGAGGAACAAGTCGACCATCTGCTCGGCATCGCCGGACTGCGGCTGAACGTGCTCGTGATGGTTGTGGAACAGGCCCAGCAGCATCGCGGTGAGCAAGCGTGCGGCGAGCTGCACGTTGATTGGCCGAATCTCGCCCGCAGCAATCGAGCGCTCCAGCAGTCCGGCGAGCGCGACATCCGGCTCCGGGTGCTCGGTGAAGATCGCGTTGCGGACCTCGGCCGACAGATAGCGCTCGACGTCATTGAGGATCAGCCACGGCACGCGGTCGGTCGCCATGGTCTCGGCGAACGCAGTTATCTCCAGCAGGATGTCGCGCAGCGATCCCTCCTGCTCGGTGCAGGCAATCAGACCACCCCAGAACTCGTTGACCGCCCGACGAATGATCTCGGCGAACAGATCCTCCTTGTTGCGGAAGTGGTAATACAGCGCCGCCTTGGTGATGCCGGAGGCATCAGCGATCTGCTGCATCGAGACATCTGCGAAGCCGCGCGTCAGGAACTGCTCGCGCGCTTCGGCGATGATCCGCTCCCGGGCAGCGCCGCGCGGAGGGGCAATCACGGTATCTCCAGGTGGGGTTGACAAACGCACCGCTCCGCACTAACTTACTTACCGGTCAGTTAGTTCTTACCGTCCGGTTAGTAAGTATTCTAGCACGCCGGAGTCTCCATCCGGCACGAAAGGACCCAGCGATGCCCAATGTCGCACCCGCCATCGTCGCCCGTGGTCTGGCCAAGCGTTTCGGCTCAACACAGGCTCTCGATGGCGTCAGCCTCTCCGTCGAGCCGGGCACGATCCTCGGCATGCTCGGGCCGAACGGTGCGGGCAAGACGACGACCGTCCGCATCCTGACAACCCTCCTGCGTCCTGATGCCGGCGAGGCATTCGTCGCCGGTGTTGATGTCCTGCGCGATCCAGACGCGGCGCGGCGCAGCATCGGCCTTGCCGGCCAGTATGCGGCGGTCGATGAGCTGATCTCCGGTCGCGAGAATCTGACGATGGTCGGACGACTCTTTCATCTGCCCCGCCAGGAGGCCCGCCGCCGCGCCGATGAGCTTCTTGAGCGCTTCGACCTCGTTGACGCCGCCGACCGACCGGTCAAGACCTATTCGGGCGGCATGCGTCGACGCCTCGACCTTGCCGCCAGCCTGATCCCGAACGCCCCGGTCCTGTTCCTCGACGAGCCGACAACTGGCCTCGATCCGCGTAGCCGTCTGGAGCTGTGGGGCATCATCCGCGAGCAGACGGACAAGGGCGGCACGGTGCTCCTGACGACGCAATACCTTGACGAGGCCGACCAGCTAGCCGACAACATTATCGTCATCGACCGTGGCAAGGTCATCGCCAGCGGCTCGGCAGACGAGCTCAAGGACCAGGTCAGCAACAGCCGACTGGATGTCACCGTCGCCGCGTCTTCCGATTTCGGCGCGGTCGCTCGCGTGGTCGAGAGCTACGGGAATGGCACCGCGCACGTCGATCTTGCGCGACGGCTCGTCAGCCTTGCAGTCGTCGCACGGCCCGGCCTGATCCAGTCGCTCGTCCGCGATCTCGACGCCCTCAACATTGATGTCGACAACATTCATCTGCGTCGCCCAACTCTCGACGACGTCTTCCTCGCCCTCACCGGCGAGATGGCGGCCGGTGATGACGCAGACAACACAAGCTCGGAGGCCGCTGCATGAGCGTTACCGCACCCGCCATTGCCGCCACATCACCGGCACCCAGCCACAGCCGCCTCTACTGGGCCATCGCCGACACACTCGTTGTCGCGCGGCGGCACATTCTGCACATCCCACAGACGCCGGAGCAGCTTTTCTCGGCGACGCTGCAGCCGATCATGTTCATCCTCCTGTTTGTCTACTGCCTCGGCGGCGCAATCAACGTTCCGGGGATCTCCTACGTCGACTTCCTGATGGCCGGTATCTTCGTCCAGACGATCGTCATGGAGGGCATGACCGGCGCGATGGGTCTGGCGACCGACCTCAAGCGCGGCATCGTCGATCGCTTCCGGACGCTGCCGATGAGTCCGGTTGCCGTCCTGGCCGGCCCGATCCTGGCGGATATCGTCCGTAACCTGATCGCGATCGTCGTCATGGTGGCGATGGGGCTGCTGGTCGGCTTCCGCCCGACCGCCGGCCCGGTCGAGTGGCTCGGCGCAGTCGGACTGCTGCTGCTGGCCGGCGTGACCGTGTCGTGGATCGGCACTGTCGTCGCCCTGATCATCCGCGACCCCGAGGCGGTCCAGATGATGGCGTTCGTCGTCCTGCTACCGCTGTCATTCGCCAGCAGCGCGTTCGTTCCGATCGAGTCGATGCCCAGCTGGCTCCAGCCCGTCGTGCGCCATCAGCCGGTGTCGGTGATCGTCACGACAGTCCGCGGCCTGCTGATCGACCAGCCCATCGGCAGCGCCGGCTGGCAAGCGCTCGCCTGGAGCGCCGCCATCATCGCCGTCTGCCTGCCGGTGTCGGTGATGCTGTATCGCAGAGTGCAGGCGGTGTAGGGACCTCACCCCCCTGCCCCCTCTCCCGTGGGGAGAGGGGGTGTCCTGTGTGACGTGGTTGGGTGCTGGCTAGGAGGGTTGGCTGTTGGCATCCCCCTCTCCCGACCTCTCCCCTGCGAGGGAAGAGGCGCGAGGAACGGTAGCCAACACGCGATGGTAGTGACACCCCCTCTCCCCACGGGAGAGGGGGCAGGGGGTGAGGTCTCCCCGTCAGTCCGCCGCTACCTCCGCAGCCTCTTCGTCCCGGAACTGCTGGCGGTAGAGATCGGCGTAGGCACCGTTGGCGTTCAGGAGCTCGGCGTGGGTGCCGCGCTCGATGATCCGGCCGCTGTCGATGACCAGGATGAGGTCGGCTGTACGGATCGTGCTGAGGCGGTGAGCGATAACGATGCTGGTGCGGCCAGCCATCAGCGTCGCAAGCGCCTGCTGGATCAGGCGCTCGGTGCGCGTGTCAACGTTACTGGTGGCCTCGTCGAGGATAAGGATGCGCGGATCGGACAGGATCGCGCGAGCGAAGGTCAGCAGCTGCCGCTGGCCGCGACTGATGCTGCCGCCACCCTCGCCGAGCTGCGTCTCGTAGCCCTCTGGGAGCGCCGTGATGAAGCGGGCTGCGCCGGTTGCTTCGGCGGCGGCGACGACCTCTTCGCGAGTCGCGTCGGGTCGGCCGTAGGCGATGTTATCGGCGATCGAACCGGCGAACAGGAACGGCTCCTGGAGTACGACGGCGACGCCGGCACGCAGGCTCTCGCGCGTGATCTCGCGGACATCGTGGCCGTCGATCCGCACTGCGCCATCATCGACATCGTAGAAGCGCGGGATCAGGTTGGCGATCGTCGTCTTACCCGCGCCAGTCTTTCCGACGAGCGCCAGCGTCTGGCCCGCCGCGACCGTGAAGCTGACATCGCGGAGGACATCGTTGCCGGGCTCGTAGGCGAAGCGGACATTGCGGAACTCGATCTCGCCACGCATGTCGTCCAGCCGGGTAGCTGTCGCCATGTCGACCGGCTCCATCGGCTCATCGGTCATCGCGTAGATGCGTTCCGCGCCTGCCAGACCGGCCTGCACCTGCGCGTACATCGTCGAGAGCATCTGCAAGGGCCGGAAGAACTGCTGGACGTAGAGGACAAACGACGTCAGGACACCGATCTTCAGATTGCCCTGCACCACCTGATAGCCACCGTAGGCGATGACGACGGCGGTCGCGATCGTCGACAGCACGTCGATCGCTGGTGCGAAGGCCGATGACACGCCGACTGCCTGGACGTTGGCATCGCGATTGGCGGCATTGCGCGCGCGGAAGCGGCTGATGTTCTGGTCCGTGCGATTGAACGCCTGCGCCTCACGAACGCCAGCGATCTCCTCCTGCAGGCCGGCTGTCACATCGCCGGTCGTCTCGCGCGCCTTGCGATAAACGACGCGGGCACGTCGGCCGAAGTAGGACGTCGTCAGCAGCATGACCGGAATCACGGCGAAGCTGACGAGCGCCAGGCGCACATCGAGCAGCAGCATCGCGATGATGATGCCGGACAGCGCGAAGAACGAGCCGATCGTCTGCGACAGGATCTGCGAGAAGAACTGGTTGAGCGTCTCGACATCGTTGATGACACGACTCATCAGGTCGCCGGTCGGCTGGCGATCGAAGAAGCGCAGCGGCGCACGCAGGAAGCGGCTGAACAGCCGCTCGCGCAGGTCGGCGAGGAGCGATTGGCCGATGACGCCCACGACGCGGATCTGGCCGCGCATGGCCAGCGCGTTCAGGGCGTACAGCCCGAGCAGCGGCAGCATCAGCAACGCCAGCTTGCGGCTGTCGCCGGTGAGCATGGCGTCGTCGACGGCACGCCCGATCAGCCACGGCGCGCCGGCCTGGGCGATCGCGCTCATCACGACCAGCAACAGCACGAGGATCCACTTGCGGAAATATGGCCGCATCTCGCCGATCAGGCGGCGTGCCACAGCGCGCTGGTTGGCTGCGCTTTCGTGGTCAGCAAACGACTCGAGCCCCGGTCTCACTGGCCACCTCCGACCGCTGACGACGATGGCTGCCGGTCATCAACCAGTTGCGACTGGATGATCTCGTTGTAGATTGGGCTGTCCTCCAGCAATTCGGCGTGCGTGCCGCGCGCAACGATCTTGCCGCCATCAAGGACGACGATCAGATCGGCGTCACGCACGGTGCTGATGCGCTGGGCGATGACGACAACGGTGCGGCCACCGGCGCGCATCAGGCGGTCGAGCGCGTCCTGGATGGCAGCCTCAGTGCGGGTGTCGACCGAGGACGTGCTGTCGTCGAGGATAAGAATGCGCGGATCGACGAGCAGCGCGCGAGCGATGGCAATACGCTGGCGCTGTCCGCCGGACAGGCCCAGCCCACGCTCGCCGACGACAGTGTTGTAGCCATCGGGCAATTCATCAATGAACTCAGCGGCCTGGGCCGCGTGCGCCGCCGCCTCGATCTCAGCATCGGACGCATCCGGCCGGCCGTAGGCGATGTTGTCGCGGATCGTCCCCGAGAACAGCAGCGTCTCCTGCATGACGATGCCGATCTGGCCGCGCAGGCTGGAGAGCGTCACCTCGCGCACGTCATGACCGTCGATCAGGACGGCGCCATCGTTGACATCGTAGAAGCGCGAGATAAGGCTGACCAGGCTGCTCTTGCCGGAGCCGGTCGTGCCGATGATCGCGGCTGTCTGGCCCGGCTCGATCGTCAGGTCAATGCCGCTGAGCGTTTCCTGCTCGGCGCCCGGATAGCGGAAGTGGACACCACGGAACTCGATGCGGCCGTCGATCTGCGGCAGAACGTGCGCATCCGGGCGCTCGGCGAGATCGTCCGGCTCATCGAGAACATCGAAGACGCGCAGGGCGGACGCCTGCGCGCGCGAGATCGTCGCCATCTGGAAGCCGATGGTCAGAATCGGAAAGAGCAGATAGTTGAGATAGGCGGTAAACGCGACCAGCTCACCAACACTCAGGCTGCCACCGATCACCTCGCGACCGCCGTACCAGACGACCGCCAGCATCCCGAGGTTCGCCGTGAGGAAGATGAGCGGGAAGTTGTTACCGAACGCGTTCAGCGCCTCGACGTTGCGTCCCAGCAGATCGCGGTTTGCCGCGCTGTAGCGCTGCTCCTCGCGCCGTTCCTGCCCGAAGACGCGGATCACACGCATGCCGACGAGGTCTTCCTGCAGCACGGCATTGAGCTTGCCGATCGCAAGTTGCAGCTTGCCGAACACCGAGAAGACAGAGCGGACGAAGTGCAGCAGGACAAGCAGAATAATCGGGATCGTCGTTAGCGCGACGAGCGCCAGCCGCCAGTTGATCAGCAGCAGCAACAGCGTCGTGCCAAACAGCATCAGCAGCGCGGACGTGATCTGGATGACGCCGGTGCCGGCGAACTGCCGCACCTGCTCGACGTCGTTGGTAATCCGGCTGATGAGCTGGCCCGCTTCAACACGGTCGAAGTAGGCGAACGAGAGCCGCTCGATGCGCGCGAAGAGCGCCTCGCGGAGGTCGTAGGCGACACCCTGTGACGCGCGTTCTGAGAGGTACCCCTGCAGGAACGAACCGAGGCCGCGCACGAGCGCCAGGCCGACCAGCGCCAGCGCAGCCAGCACGACAATCGTGCTGTCACCGTGCTCGACACCACGATCGACTGCGATGCGCAGCGCCTGGGGCACTGCCAGGTTTGCGAGCGACACGACGATGAGCGCGACGAGCGCGCCCAGCGCGTCGAGCCGATAGTGCCGCAGATAGCCCAGGGAGCGCATCAGCGCGCGCCCCGCGCCGGGCTGGAAAGACATGCGGCCCGCTCCGCTACCTTGTCGTTGCACCAACGCACTCCTTCGGGCCATGCCCGGCGCTCGGGGATCGACTCCATCGTCGGCGTCCCGATTGCGCCCAACGCAAGATGGTACCACCCGTTTTCCCACGCGCAGAACCCCGGCGATGGACAGTAGACATTCGGGTTGTCTGGTGTCACGCTGAGGCGGCTAGACAACCCAGCACATACAAGGAGGCAGCATGGCCCTCATGTCTCCCGTCATCATTGGCGAGCTGTCCGTCTGTAGCACGAACGTCCGGGTGGCCGGGCAGGTACAGGGTGCGCGGGTCGATCTCCTCGTAGATGGAAATCCCAACCCGATTGGCGGCGGACAGGCCGACTGGCCCGATCAGTGGTTTCCGCTCAACGCTGGTGTTTCGCTCCAGCCGGGACAGCTGGTCCGCGCGCGACAGCAGCGGCGGAGCGATGTCAGCGCGGTTTCGAGCATCCCGGTCACCGTTCAGGACCGCTCGTCGGAGCGCCCGCAGTTCGCCGGCCCGCTCGTCGCCTGCACGAATATCGCCGTCGTGGACCGCCTTGCGCCCGGCGCGACCGTCTCGATCAATGAGCCGAACGGCACGTTCCTCGGGAAAGAGACAGCCGCCGGCACGCGAGCGGTTGTCCATCTGAACCGGGTGTTGTATCTCGGCGAGGTCGTCGTCGCGATCGCAGATGCGTGCGGAGGGGCGGCATCCCCGAGGGTCGAATCGCTACCTGCCGAATCGGTGCAGCGCGGGCCAAACAACGAGCTGCCAACGCCGTCTGTCGCGCCGCTGTTCGCCTGCATGCGCGTCCTCCACTTCAGCAACCTGCAGGTCGGCGCGACGCTCTTCCTCGAGCGCAGTGATGGCACCGTCAGCTGGGAAGCCACCGACACCGAGCTGTTCGGGCGGATCGATCCGCCGATGCACGGCAATGAGGTGGTGACGTTCTGGCAGGAGATGTCAGGACGCGAGTGCGAGTCGCGGCCGAGCGACCGGGCTGAGGCAACGGTCGATCCCGGGCCGCCGCCTGCACCGTGGTTCGATAGCCAACCGTGCCCCGGATCGTTCCGGATCACGGCGCATGGGCTGATACCGTCGGCGACGGTCAAGCTCACGTCCGGCGCGACCGAGCTACTCGTCTTCGAGGCGGGCAGCGAGACGCAGGACATCGACCTGGCGGGACTGACGCTCACGGCCGGGCAGCGGCTCAGCCTCGTCCAGGGGCTCTGCGATGTCTATGGTCCGGCCTCGGCGGTCCCAGCGATCGTCACCCAACCTGCCACGGATATCGAGCCAGCGTTCCCTGAGCCACTCATCGCCTGCGCCGGCGTCGTTCGCGTGGCGGGCGTCGCCGACGGCTCGTTCGTGCAGATCTTTTCAAAGCTGCTGCAGGGCCGCATCGGCTCCGCGTGGGCAACCGGCAGCGTGGTCGATGTGCCGGTCGCCCCGCCGCTGCTGCACCCACTGCCCAACGGGGAGAAGGAGCGCATCCGGGCCGAGATCGGCGGCTGCGCGGCGGGCAGCGCCGAGCGCGAGGTTGACAACGAAGTCGATCTGCGCGGATTCCGCGTCGAGACGCCAATCGACGGCGACCGCTCGGTGACGGTCACCGACATGACGCCGGGGGCGCTGGTGACAGTCAAGGTCAACGGACGCCTCGTCGGTGAAGCGTGGGTCGCTTCACCGACCGCGCGCATCGCCGTCAAGGATCCGCTGCGCGTCGAGCAACGCGTGGACGTCACGGCGCGTCTCTGCGGGCAGCACCGGAATGCCGAACCGGTCTATGTCCAGAACGGGCTGGAGCTGCACTGGACACGCCCGACCGATGGCGGACTGGAGGTTGACGGCGGCTTCTTCATGGGCGGACGCGTCCAGGCAGTCGCGTCGCTGGGTCCAACTCCGGGCGACCGTCTGCTGGTCGGCACCGAGGAGAGCGGCCTCTGGACTGTGCAATCCGGCGGACCGTCGTTTTCGCTCAGCCTGGAATGGGCTGAAGCGCGCGTGCGCAGCCTTGCCTCCGGCACACGGGGCGACAACCACTTCTTCTGCGGCACAGCGAACGGAATGATGGAGTCCGATCCGACTGTGGCGCTGCCATTACTCTCGTGGAAGCGAGTCAACGGGCTGCCCGGCGTCGTCGGCGGCATCTTTGCCGGCACCCCACGACCCGGAGCGTCGATCAACGACATCCTGGTCCTGCCGTCGCGCGGTCTCATCGTCGTTGCGACGAACTCCGGCGTCTGGTGGTCGGCGATCCCAGCGACGACGGCCACTGGGTACGTGTGGTCATCAGACCCGCTGGTCAATATGGGCAACATGCTGGCTCTGTGCGAAGGGCCAAACGACGGGATCGTCTGCTATCGCGCCGGATCGCCGGGGGGCGCGTTATTCGTTGGGTCGTGGACGCCCGCCGGGCTGCAATGGACAACGACCACACCGGGTACGACCGGACCACCGAGCGATACACGGCTGACGACGGTCGTCGCGAGGATGGCGAACGGGGCGCTCTCGTCATGCGCCGCCGATCGATCGCGGGTCTACGCGGCGGTCGAGGATGGCATGGATAACACCTGGCTGGCGGTCATGCGCTCGGACGACGGTGGCCGGACCTGGTCGATCCCCTATACCGACCCGGGGCTGGTCTACTTCAAGCCGCCTGGGCTGGGCGGCACGATCGACATGGGCTATCAGGCCGAGCGCAACATGAAGGTCGCCGCGCATCCGACAAACCGCGATCTGGTGCTCCTGGCCGCACGGCGCAGTGGGCTGCTCGGCTCGACCGATGCGGCGCAGACGTGGGACACGACACGCTGGCCCGGCATCAGCGACAACTCGTTCCACGCCGACTGCCTCAGCATCGCCTTCGACCGCTTTGACGGCGCAAACCAGACGGTGCTGGTCGGCAGCGACGGCGGCATCTTCGTCAGCCGCGACACTGGCAGCAGCTGGGACACGACGTTCAATCAGCGCTTCCCAACGCTGATGTTCGACGGCCACAGATCGCCTGCTGCGCCAGCGCTGAGCGCCAGTTCGGCCTATCCCGGCGTCCTCGTCGGGGCAACACAGGACAACGGCACGATGTTCCTGAGTGGCGATGGCGAGCCGTGGCGCGAAATGTTCGATGGCGGGGATGGCTTCCGCGCGCTCTTCGTGACGCCCGATGTCGTGCTGCGTGGCGGCAACGACAGCGTCGATCTCAAGTGGTCGCGCTGGGATGGCACGAAGTTCAGCGACCCGCTGCCGCTGGAGCCGCCCGGCTATCCGGCTGGCAGCCAGTTCATGCCGATCATCGCGCGCGTGCCGTGGCCGGGCTGGAAGGACCCTGGCACCAGCAACCTGATGATCGCAATTGCCGGCGACGATCCATCGACCGGCGATGTCTTCGGCATGTTCGACAAAGGATCGGCGACGAACCCGGCCAGCGAGCGGTTCTACTGGAAGAAGCTCGGCACCGTGCCGTTCGACATCGGCGGGCTCGGGACGACCGACGGCCGCTGGCTCTACGTCGGCACCACCGGTCCACATCTGTATCGGCTGGATGTCGCGACCGGCACCGTCGACGAGCTACCGCTGCCGACCGGCCTGGGCAACGTCTATATCCGGCGGGTGATGCTGGCTGGGGGCCGTCTGGGCTTCTGCTTCGCCGGTCAGCGACTGCTGCGCTCGACCAACCTGATCAATTGGGAGATCGTCAACGGGCCAGCCGGAACGACGAAC
>JBDHWD010000066.1:0-17016 GCA_039810005.1 Thermomicrobiales bacterium
TTGGTCGCGCCCGGGCCGGCTGTCACCAGCACGACGCCGGGCTTGCCGGTCAGCCGTCCGTAGGCGTCGGCCATGCCGCTGGCTGTGCCCTCATGCTTGACGGTGATGTGGCGGATATCCGGCGCGTCCACCAGCGCATCATAGACCTCGATGACGTGCGAGCCAACCAGGCCAAAGACAACGTCCACACCTTCTGCGCGCAACGCCTCAACGACCGCCGCGCCGCTGCGCTGCCGAACTCGTCCGCCAGATCCCTCGGCCATATGACCTGCTCCTTTTTCAGCCTGTATCTGTGTTCTAGGAGTGCCAGTATCGCTGTGAATCGACGGCACGACAAGCGGCCCGACCTTGTCACGGGATTGTTACGGACTTCGGGGATAAGACACGGGGGTGAGACGTGGAGCGGACTACAGTTCAAACAGAGAATGAAACCTGCGAGGCGAAGGAGCAGGACGATGAATGTCGAGACAACCTATCAGCCACCAGTACTTCAGCCAGATGATCCGACGTTTCACTACGAGGCTGCCCGTCGGCAGCTCGCGCGGGCGTTGACGGAATACACCAACGATCTCAGCGTTGATGACGCATCGCGCGAACTAGCGCGCCGTCGCAACGACGTGATCGAAGCCGGACTGCCGTTCTTCGGCCCGCTGCGTCGCTTTGTGCAACATGAGGTGCGCCGCTGGGCAGATCTGGATGGCTTCGATGTCACCGATATGCCGATCGACGATGTTGTTGCGACAATCTATTTACACGCTGTCGATCAGGCTGCCGATGCGCCACAGGCTCGCGCGTTCTACACATGGCTGCGCCGTATCGCGCGGCGCGAAGTGCGGACTGCACTGTTGGAGCAGGAGCGACTGAACCGGCAGGAAGTCTCTCTCCAGCAGCCGGTCCAGACCGTCGGCGAATGGCCGGATCGCGCACTGCGGCTGATCGCGGTGCTGGCTGATCCGACGGCGCATCCACCAGACGAGATCATCATCGGCGATGAGGAAGCCGTCGTTCTGGATCGACTGCTCGGCAAGCTCCCGGAGCGTTGGCGTGAGGTCTTCCTCCTGCGCGTCGTCGACGGCTGGGACGTTGAGGAAATCGCCAGCGCCGAAGGTATCGCGGCAGAGAACGTGCGGGCAATCGTGAGGCACAGCCGGGCGTTCCTCGGAGCCTGGCTGCTGGAGAACGCGGATGTCATCGCCTAGCACTGCAATGAAAGGAGCAGACGATGACTGACTATGAGCTGTTGGAGCAGATGCGCGAGATCACCGGCGAGACGGTGCCGACCTGCGATCTCTGTGGCCGGCAAGTGGAGGTCGAGTTCGTGTTCGACGGCCGTCAATACACCGATCGCGACGGCCCGGTCCACATCTGTGCGGAGTGCCGTGAGCTCTATGAGCGGGGCGATGAGCCGCTTGACGAACTCCTCGACGAAGATATCGACGGCGTCTGACATCACCGAGTCGGTGGCGGCGGGCGACCGTTGTCACCGGCTCGCGTTGTGCCGAGCGCTTATACAGCCGAATCGTCCGGCGCGCCGGATTGCGGTGGCTGCGTTGGCGCGTCCTCCGGTTCGTCGCTTTCGTTCCGCCCACGATACCAGGCGATAAGTGGCACCGCAGCCATCACCAGCACCAGGACAAGCGCCTCATCCCAACTGAATTTTCCGGCGTGGTAGATCGGAAGAATCATCCTGACTCCACCCTCTTCGACCGTCTTGACAGCAAGTATAGATCGCCTGACGAGGAGCCTCGGTACGCATCGTGCATTTGGATTTAGCGGATACAGGGATTGAGAACGAAAGGACAACCATCGATATGAACGATGAATCTTCCGGCATGCCGAGCTGGCTGCCAGTACTGCTGCCAGTCGCGATCGTCGGCATCATTCTGATGCTGCGTAAGGGCCGCTCGCAATCCAGGGTGGATAAGGCGATGCAGCCGATTAGTAAGGCCATTGGCGATTCGGGCCTGCCGGACAACGCCAAAACGATGCTGCTCGGCGCGGTAGACGAGGTTCGCGAGGCACTGAACACTGTCACCGCTTCGGCCGAGGACATGAAGAAGCGCTAATTCTGTACCTGTAGATGTGGCGACGGCCGGAGCAATGCTCCGGCCGTCGCTGCGTGTGTGCCGCTCGTTGCCCGACGTAGTTGGTCAGGCTGCTTGCCGTGGCAGCGGCGTGGGCGTCGGTGTCTCGACGACCGGCGCAGCATCCACCACCTGCCCCTCGATCCGTAGATCCGGCAGCCAGCGCAACCAACGCGGCAGATACCAGTTGGCATTGCCAAGCAGCGCCATGCTCGACGGCACCAGCACTGAGCGGACGATCGTCGCGTCGAGCAGGATCGCGACGGCCAATCCGAAGCCCATCTGCTGCATCTCGATCAGGCTGCCGGCCGCGAACGCCCCGAAGACGGCGACCATGATGAGCGCAGCGCCGGTGATGATCCGCGCGGTCGACTGTAGCCCGACTGCCACGGATTCACTGTTGTTGCCGGTGCGGTCGTAGTGCTCGCGGATCCGGCTCAAGAGGAAGACGTGGTAGTCCATCGACAGTCCGAAGAGGATGCAGAACAGGAAGACCGGAATCCACGACTCGATCACCGGCGATTGTCCAAAGCCGAACAGCTCGTTGCCAATGCCCTTCTGGAAGACCAGGACCATCGCGCCGTAAGCCGCGCCAACCGACAGCAGATTCATCAGGATCGCCTTGATCGGCACAATGATCGAGCGGAAGGCGAGCAACAGCACCAGGAAGCTGAGGCCGAGGACGAAGGCGAAGACGATCGGCGTGTAATCGGCGAGCAGAACGTTGAAGTCGTGATTGAATGCCGCCTCGCCAGTGACATAGGTGTTCACGTCGACGTCGGCGAACGCCGTCGGGATCGTCTCATTGCGCAGCTGCTCGATGACCTTTTCGCCGGCGGGCAGATTGCCGTCTATCGCCAGCGGCACGGAGAGAACGGTCAAGTCTCCGGCAGCATTGGTCTCAGTCGCAGCCGGGCCGAAGATGTCGTTCTCCCCCAAGCTCGCGATGAGCTTATTGACGCCATTCTGGACAGCCGGATCGTTGGCGTTGCCATCGATCACGATCTCGACCGGCGCGATGACACCGGCGTAGAACTTCTCGCTGAGGATGAGATAGCCCTGCTTCACGTCGCTTTCGGGCAGCGTATCCAGCCCGACTTCGCCGGTCTGCAGATCGAGGTACGGGAAGGCCAGGGCGAGCAGCAGGCCGGCGGCGACGATGACACTCGCCACCCGATGCTTCATCACGGTCTTCGTGACGCGGCCCCAGAACCCGGCATGGATCGTCTCGCTATCGATCTTGCGCTGGATCGCGACACGCAGCGGATCGTCGTAGTGGCGCTTGCGCGGCCAGTCGATGCGGTCGCCGAGCAGCGATAGCAGCGCCGGAATCAGCGTCATCGATGTGGCAATCGACACCAGCACGACCAGCGCGGCTCCAACCGCCAGGCCACGGAAGACCGACACCGGGATAATGAACATGCCCATCAGTGCGATCACGACCGTCAGGCCGGAGCAGACGACCGCCTTCGTCGCTGTTCCGCCAGCATTCTCGATCGCGAGGCGGCGCTCGTGCCCATGTCGTCGTTCCTCGCGATAGCGTTCGACGATGAACAGCGCGTAGTCGATCCCGACCGCCAGCCCGATCATGACAATGAGATTAAAGGTGATGTCAGAGAGCGGATGCCACTGGCCTAGCAGCGTCGCCAGACCGGTTGCGACGGCGATCGATCCTAGCGCGACGACCAGCGGAACACCGGCAGCCAGCAGCGCGCCGAATACGACGACGAGGACGAGGAGCGCGATCGGCAAACCGAACAGCTCCGCGCGAGCCAGGTCACGATCAGCGATAGCGCCGTAGGCCACATCACCACTCAGGTTGCCGACGGATAACACGTTGACGTCGGCCGTCCGCTGCGCCTCGATTGTGCTGACGTATTCCTCGCCACGATCCGCTAGCGCGTCGCTGTCACCAGCCATCACGACCGGCAGGATCGTCGTCATGCGATCTTCCGAGACGAGCTGACCCGCCGTTGGGTCGCCCGCAGCTTCGAGATCAAAGACATTGGTGACGCTCGCGACTGTGCCATCCAGCGCCCGCAGCGCTGCGGACGTGTCCTGGACGACCTGCTGGAACGCCGGATCGTCAATCGTCAGGCTATCGCTCGTGATGACAACCGTCTCGGTTTGCGGCTCCGCCCCCCTGAGACGCTGCTCAATGAGCCGGTCTCCTTTGAGCGACTCGGGCTCGCTGGTGAATCCGTCATCGCTGGTCGTTGGGCTCGGCAGCATACCGGATGCCGCGCCAGCGATGATGACCAGTAGCAACCAGAATCCGACAACCAGCCAGGGCCGTCGGGCACTCCATCGTGCCACCCCACGCGTCGATGGTACCGCCATTGGTGCCTCCATATCTCTGTGACGAAGCGGGCTACGATCGGCCCTACGCACGCCACTCAGACTAGGCTTGCGAGGCGGCTTCCTCGACGGGGCAGGCTTCCAAACGGCGGGTGGGGATAACCCTACTCGGGGAGTATGGGCTGCCGTAGGGACAGGACCCGGCCTGCCCCGCCGTGAGGCGGCACTCCTCGGTTCACATTGAGCGCGCGTTCAAGGCGTGGCGACGCGCTCGGACGACTGCGAAAGGGATATCTCGGAGGTGGTCGATTCGATGTACGTGTCGGCGGTTACACGGGGGATGGTCGCCTCACGGCGACGGACAAGCCGGGGCATGTCCCTACGGAGGGATCGAACGCCGTCTCTCTTGCCCAGCCCTACCCGCGCAAATACGCCAGCACGGCGAGAACGCGTCGGTGCTGGGTGACGGCGTCATCGAGGGCGAGCTTGCTGAAGATGTTGCTGATGTGCTTCTCGACGGTGCCCTCGCCGATGAACAGGCGGTCGGCTATGGCGGTGTTCGACTGGCCTTCGGCAATCAGCGCCAACACCTCCTGCTCGCGGGGTGTCAGGTCGGCGAGGCGGTCATCGCGGCGGCGACGGGTGACGAGCTGGGAGACGACCTCGGGGTCCAGCACCGTCCCGCCGGAGGCAACCTGCTGTAACGCCAGCATGAATTCGCTGACGTCGGCAACGCGGTCCTTCAACAGATAGCCGACGCCGGCTGCGCCGCTCTCAAGCAGCTCGCCGGCGTAACGCTCCTCGACGTACTGGGAGAGGATCAGGATCGGGGTGAGTGGAACGCGGTCGCGCGCCGCAATTGCGGCGCGCAAGCCTTCGTCTCGAAATGTGGGCGGCATGCGGACGTCAACGATAGAGACGTCCGGCCGTTCGCGGTCGATCGCCTCGACGAGTTCCGGCCCGCTGGCGACGCTCGCGACGACATCATGACCGGCATCGGCCACGAGTCGATTGAGCCCTTCGCGTAACAGCACCGAATCCTCGGCGATGACTATCCGCACGGCAACTCCAGGTGTATCCGCGTTGGTCCGCCGACCGGGCTGTCGACGGTCAGGGTGCCATCGACGCCGGCCACACGGTCGGCAAGACCGGCCAATCCGCCACTCGGCGTCGTGACTGCGCCGCCATGCCCATTATCGACGACATCCAGCAGAAGTACACCATTCGCGACGCGCGCCGTGACTGACGCGCTCGTTGCGCCGCTGTGCCGCGCAACGTTCGTCAGCGCCTCAGCGACGACGAAGTAGGCGGTCGATTCGATCGCGTCCGGCAGCCGCTCGGGCAGGTCCGTTTCGACCGTGACCGGGATCGACGTACGGCCGGCGAGGGCCGAGATCGCTGCGTCGAGGCCACGATCCGTCAGTACAGCCGGGTGGATGCCGCGCACCAGGTCACGGATCTCGCGCATCGCCAGCTTGGCCTCGTCGTGAGCGTCGCTCACCAGCGCCTTTGCGCCCTCCGGATCGCTGTCCATCTTCTCCTTGGCCCTGCCGAGGTCCATCGCCAGCCGCACGAGTCGCTGCTGCGCGCCATCGTGCAGATCGCGCTCGATCCGCCGCAGTTCATCGACCGACGCGTTCACCGCTCGCGAGCGGCTCTCGGTCAGCTGACCGACGCGCTCGGTCAGGATCGACTCGATGTCTGAGCCGAGCAGATGCCGCGCCAGCCAGGCGTGCGCACGCACCATGCCGATCAGGATGTACGGGAGCGCAAGGAGGACCGGAATGCCGACCAGCGCAACACCGATCGCCTCCGGCAACGTATTAATCGTCCAGTCACCCGTTGCGTCGTTTACCCAGAACCAGGACGGCGCGGCGATCATCGAGAAGGCTACTGATGTCCAGACGATCGCGATAACGAACTGGATGAGTCCGATCGGAAAGAGGATGAAGAGATACAGCAGGTCCATCCAGACATGCTGATCGCGCAGGCGGGTCTTCAGCTTGTCCCACAACCCACCGTCCGGCAGCGGCGCGTAGGGGTCCATGATCCGTTCGCCGAGCATGGAGTTGAACCGCATGCGCTCAACCCGCGCCCCCCAGATCCAGAGGAGCATCGTACCGGCCAGCAGCGGAATACCCACGAGCGTGATCACGGTCGCGAGACCGGTCGAGATCAGGGTCACCAGAACAACGAACCAGAACAGTCCGAGGACAAAGTTCAGCAGAATAAAGCCGAATGAGATCCAGGTCTCACTCGAGAAGAGTAATCGTAACGGGTTGTTCCACTGGATATGTCGGGGCGACGCACTCGACTCCAGGACATTGGCCATCTCGGGGTTCCTTCCAGCCGGCGGCGTGGGCCCATCGCCCATTCCGGATCGTAACGGTCATGCCTGTATTCTGACGACTGACCGACGATTTCAGAACGCCGCTGGCTGGAAGTTTCGAGGTAGGGTTATCCCCCCATCAGGCTTGCCTAGAGGAGCCAGTACAGGATCGCTGCGGCAGCCAGGATGATCGCCACAGCGGTGATAGCAAGCGTCATCCCGGCAGCCGTGCCGGCTGTATCTTTGCGCCGACGATCGGGCTCCTGCTCTCGAATGCGGTCCAGATCCTCGCTCATGGTGCCAATTCCTCTCTCCTCGACGTAGCGATTCGAGTACATGGCCCTGGGCGCACGTGATGTGCCATGAGCGCGAATCTACGGCAGGAGGTATGTCCACTCTTCCGTCGAGAACTTCGAGCGAACCAGCTCGACGGCGGCCTGATGCTCGAGGTTGCTGATCTCGCCAAGCTCACCACCGGTCAGATCCATGAAGCGCTCCGTCAGTGCATGGAAGAACGCCTCGCGCGGCAAGCTCGTCTGTTGCCGCAGCGGACCAACCCGCTTGTCGGCGCTGCGCAAGCCCTTATCGGACAGCTTCTCCATCCCGATGCGCAGGACCTGCGTCATCAGCGTCGGATCCATGTCGTAGGAGGTCATCGTGTGGTGCAGCACCGCGCCGAACCGACGTGCCTGCGCTGCTCCGCCGATCTTGCCGCCGCTGGAAGTGATGTCGTTCAGCGGTGCATACCAGGCATCGATGCCCAGCTCGCGGTAGGTATCGACAACCCAGCTATCCAGAAACGCATAGGACTCCGGGAAGGACAGGCCCTTGACCAGATCCGGCGGGGCATAGATCGAGTAGGTGATATCGAGGCCTGGCAAGGTGAACATCGCACCGCCGCCGGTGATGCGCCGCACGACCTGCACGCCGTGCTCGGCCGCGTTCTCGATCTGCACTTCGTTGCGAACCGACTGGAACCGACCGATGACGATGACCGGCGAGTCCCAACCCCAGAAGCGCAGCGTCGGACGCCGATCGCCAGCGCCAACACGACGTGTCAGCACCTCGTCGAGCGCGATGTTCATCGCCGGTGGCATAGGCGACGTTGGGATGATCTCCCACTCGTAATCCCGCCAGCGTGCGTCCGCCTCGCGCGGGTAGTGCTGCTCAGTCCTGCTCATGCCAGTCCCCTCCGAATCGCAATCGCGATGGCCTCGGGCGAGAAGCCGAGCATCTCTGTCCCCTCCGGCACCGCAGCCGCGACGACCTCCGCGATCTGCTCCTCGCTGGAATCTATCGACAGACCAACGAGCGACCCGACGATGTGCTCCAGCGACTCTTCCGGATACAGGAAGAAGTCGCCAGACACCATCGGCTCGACAATCTTGCCGTCGCGGACTTCAAAATCGACCACGACGAGCTTGCCTCCCGGTGTTTTGTATTCACCGTGCATTGCACATCCCTCCTCACTCAACCTGTTTATGGTAGCTGGCTAGCAGATGAGACGGTCGCGAACAGGACAACGCGCTTCGGCTCACTGCCGACGGCGAGCGCGACCTCGACCGGTGCCGCACCCTGGGCCGGCACGGAATCGACATAGGCCAGCCCACCGCCAATGATGGCATCGTTCGCGTCGTAGGCAATGGCGAACACCGCGACGGAATCCAGATCGAGATCCAGATTGTTGGTCACCTGCCCGGCCACGCGCGGCGTGAACGAATCCGGCACGTAGCGCACCTCGCTCGTCGCCAGCACGCCTGCCTCAACCTCGATCGGCGCGACAGATCGACCCAGCGCCTGCACATCAACGCGGGCCGGCTTCTCACCCTCCGGTGCGAAGAACGAGCCGCCGACGCCAAGCTCCTCATCCGGCAGCAGCACGGCCAGATACGATGCGTTCGTCGCCAGCACAGTCCCGTCCGCCGACCAGGCCGTCACCTGATAGAGGACCGGCTCGACCGCAAGATCGTCGCTCTCATTATGAAGAATGAAGCCCCAGCCGATCTCCCCGCTGCCGGCCACAACCGACCAGCCCTGATCGACAACCGCAACCGCGGAGGACTCATCGCCCTCGCGCGCGAGCGTATCCGCGTGAATGGTTGAGGCCGTGATCACCGGATAGAGCTCGATTCGCGATGGCTGTCCGACGCTGGAGATTGAGACCTCGACGCCTACCGGGTCATCGGGCGACACAAACGGCAGATAAGTGTTGCCGCCACCGATAATCTCACCGTCGCGTCCGAAGCCGACCGCATAGACGCGAAGATCCAGCAGCGGCAGATCGAAGTCTGCACTGATAGCGCCGGTCGCGATCGGGAACTGCGAGCGCTCGAAGTAGGCGACGTCGTCAACGGCGATGGTCGGCGTGATCGAGAGCGGCTCCAGCCGGCCGGGCCGTACATCGACCCGCATCGACCGCGCGATTGCGCCCTCAGCCAGGAACGTCGATCCGCCGACGCCGATCTCCACGCCGGGCAGCAGGACGTCGATGTAACCCTCATCGACCTTGACCGTCTCGCCTGTTTCATTGAGAAAGGTTAGAACATAGGCGGTGTCGAACATCGCGTTCGTGCGGTCCTGGTTCGAGATGAGAAACCCCCAACTGACCTCGGCATACGCCTCGGCCTGGCTATAGCCCCACTGCTCGATCCGCAACGAACTACCGGGCGGCGGCATCGTGGCCGTCGGGCTGGCGACGAGGGCGGTGGCAGTGGCTGACGATTCGAGGGGAGCAGCACTCGTCGGTTCGGCGGGGCTGGTTGGTGACGACTGAATCGGCGCGGGTGGCGGGATGCTGGTCGCGATCGGAGCGATCGGCGCGGGATTGTCGATCGGCGTGCTGGTTGGCTCGATCGGAGCGGGTGACGTCGTGGCCTCGGGTACGCCGACCTGAGCCGGCGTTGTCGCTTCGTCGGTGGGGACGTCCGTCGCATTGTCGGGTAGCGAGCTGCAGGCAGCGCTGAAGAGCACGAGCAGCAGGCCGAAAGTGCGCAACATTGCCAGACGCATGTGGCAGGTATTCCCATCCCCGCTCCGGCCGGGCAATCAACGCACGCCCAGCATTCTGTACAAGTGTATAGCCGCGAGCATGAGCCATGCCGCGAATCTCGCGCACCACGCCACAGTGCTTGGCGGTAAGATGCGCGGAACGACACCAACGGCACTCGCCGCAAGGACACGCGCCAGGGAGGGGATATTCCAGATGGCCAGCACGATCGATCAGCAGCGTCTTGCAGGTGCGCTGCCCGACACGAGCGGGACAGTCAGCGTCTCCGGTATCGACAAGCCGGTTGAGATCGTACGCGACAAGCTCGGCATCCCGCATATTCGCGCGGCCAGCCTGCGCGATGCGTTCTTCGGCCAGGGTTTCGCTCACGCTCAGGATCGTCTCTGGCAGATGGAGTTCGACCGCACCCGGGCAGCGGGACGCGGCGCAACACTGGCGGGCGCGTCCCTGCTGGCCAGCGATACGCTGATGCGCAAGCTCGATCTCGTCGATAGTGCCCGCGCCGATTACGATGCCTTCGACGACGCAACGCGCTCGATGCTCGACGCCTACGCAGCCGGCGTCAATGCCTTCATCAACACAACGAAGACGCTGCCGGTCGAGATGGACATGCTCGGCATCACACCACAACCGTGGAACCCGTGGGACTCTGGCGCGATCTTCAAGGTGCGCCACGTCCTGATGGGTACCTGGGGATCGAAGCTGTGGCGCGCACGCGTCCTGGCGGCGCTCGGCCCGGAGGCGGTGCCGACGCTCGGCGTCCGCTCCGGCAACGAGGGCGTCCTGATCGTGCCGCCCGGCGCGGAGTACGCCGACGCCATCGCCGACCTCGCCGAGCTGATGCCCGGAACGGAGGCGCTCTCGCGCCTGCCAGAGGCAGCCGGATCGAACAACTGGGCCGTCAGTGGCAGCCGCACCGCATCCGGCAAGCCGCTCGTCGCGGGGGATCCGCATCGCTTCCTCGATGTGCCGAACGTCTACTACCAGAACCACCTGACCTGCCCCGAGACGGACGTCATCGGCTACTCGTTCGCCGGCATCCCCGGCTTCCCCCACTTCGGCCACAACGACAGCGTCGCCTGGTGCATCACCCACGCCGCAGCCGACTATCAGGATCTGTATGTCGAGAAATTCCGCACCGAGAACGGAAAGCTGGAATACGCCGTCAACGACGAATGGCACGCCGCCACGACCCGGCGCGAGACGATCGACGTACGCGGCGGCGATCCGGCGGAGGTCGACGTTGTCGTCACTCGCCACGGCCCGGTTGTCATCGGCCACGCAAGCTCGGGATACGCGATTGCGCTGCACTATTCGGCGCTCGACCATCCGAATCCGGGCTTCCAGTGCCTCGTACCGCAGATGCTGGCCAGGTCCGTCGAGGAGCTGGACGAAGCGATGCGCGACTGGGTCGACCCGTGCAACAGCATGACGATGGCGGACGTCCACGGGACGATCGGCTATCTGCATCGCGGTCGCGTGCCGATCCGCAACCGTGCGAACGGCTGGGTACCGGTGCCGGGCTGGAACGACGACTACGAGTGGCAGGGCGACATCCCGTTCGAGGAGCTGCCGCGCTCGCGCAATCCGGAGACCGGCTGGATCGCGACGGCCAACAACCGCGTCGTCGGTGATGACTACCCGCACTACCTCTCGCATGACTACGCCCCGCCCTACCGCGCCATGCGCGTCATCGCTCGACTGGAGTCGCTGCAGAACGCGACCATCGACGACATGGAGTCGATCCACGCCGAGCGCCAGTCGATTCCGAGCCACTGGTTCAGCGACGCGCTGGCCGGCCTGACGTTCGACGACCCGCAGGTTGCGGCCGCGCGGGATCGTCTGGTGGCCTGGGATGGCGTGATGGACAAGGAGCTGGTAGAGCCGGCGATCTACGCAGTCACCCGCGAGCACCTGAACCGTCTGGTGGTGGAGCGACCGGCCGCGCAGGCACTCACGCCAAACCCGTTTGTCGGCGAACCGGCTGTATTGGGGCCGGCGGCGCGTCTCTGGGGGCAGGTGCCGACCATGCTCCGCGACGACGATACGTCGCTCCTCGCCGAGGGTGAGACCTGGGCCGACGTCCTGACCGAGGCATTCCAGAATGCGATCGCCGCACTGAAAGCAGATCTCGGCGACAACATCGACGACTGGCGCTGGGAGCGGCTGCATCGCACGAATCCGACCCACCCGTTGGCCGGCCTGTTCCCCGAGGATGTCGATCTGCTCAACCCGCCGTCGGTCACGCTGGGTGGCGACGGTGATACGCCACAGGCAGCCGGGACGTTCCCCGGCCAGAGCTACAACATCAACGGCACATCAGTCGCCCGCTATGGCTTCGATCTGGGCAACTGGGATATGTCGCGATGGGTTTCGCCGCTCGGCGCATCCGGCCATCCCGGCAGCCCGCACTACGCCGACCAGGCCGAGTTCTGGAGCGCGGTGAAGATGCACCCGATGCATTACAGCAAGGCAGCCGTCGACGCCAATGCCGAATCAACCCAGCGGCTCGACCCGGCCTGATACGAGCAAGGAGACGGGATGCCGAGCGCAGCGCCCATAGGTGAATACCAGTACCTGGACTACAGCCAGGCAGACGAGCTCTTTCACCTGTGGGATGCCCGGTGTCCCGCCGTCGCCGCGCAGGTTGCGGAGTTGATCCAGCGCGAGATGCCGGACGCGACCGTCGAGCACATCGGCAGCACAGCCGTCCCGGGTTGCCACGGCAAGGGGGTTGTCGACCTGCTGCTGCTCTACAAGCCGGGACGACTCGGGGCGGCGCGGGACGTACTCGACAAGCTCGGCTTTCAGCGCCAGCGCGGCCTCGACCCGTTCCCGGAAGAGCGGCCGATGCGGGTCGGCACGATCGATCACGATGGCGAGTCGTTCCGGCTGCATGTCCACGTTCTCGCCGAGGATGCCGAGGAGGCCGCGACGCTGATCGGCTTCCGCGACCGACTCCGCGCCGATCCCGATCTGCTGGCCACCTACGTCGAGCGCAAGCGCACCGTCATCGCCGATGGCGCGCTCAACAACATCACCTACAACCAGGGCAAAGAAGCCCTGATCCGCAGCGCACTCGGCGACGAGCGAGCCTGAACAGCGAGGTTTCGGGCCGCAGGGATCGTCGCTATATGCTAACATCCACATACCTGCATATCGCGGCGCAATGGCGCGTCCGGTTCCGACGAGGCGTCGGCATGGGCACGAACTCCGGGCGCACGGGGTTAGTTTGTCGATTGTGACGCATTACGAGTAGGGGTAGTGGGCGTGCTCTCACGTACACCTGTCCTCGTCCGATTGTGGCGTGCCGAGTTCAGGGGCTATACTCGCGCGCACGCGCAAATGGACGTCATCGCCGGCCTGACGGTCGCCGCCGTGGCCTTGCCGCTGGCGCTGGCCTTCGGCGTCGCCAGTGGCTCGACCGCAGCCGCTGGACTCATCACCGCAATCGTCGCCGGCTTCCTGATCGGTGCGCTCTCTGGCGCTCCCTACCAGATCAGCGGCCCGACCGGCGCGATGTCGGCCGTCCTGATCCTCGTCAGCCAGAAGCACGGGTTGGAGGGCATCTGGGTCGCCGGCGTCATGGCCGGCCTGATCATCCTGGCCCTGGGCGTCTTCAAGCTCGGCCGGATCATCAACTTCATCCCCGCGCCGGTCATCACTGGCTTCACCAGCGGCATCGCGCTGATCATCTTCATCGGCCAGATCGACAACGCGCTCGGCATTCATACCGCGGAGGCAGATACCTCGGCGCTGAAAATCTGGGGCTATCTGACAAATCCGCTGCCATCAGTCAGCACTCACGCGATCGTGGCGACCGGCATCGTCGCCGCGACAATGTTGCTGCTGCCGCGCGTCCACCGTGTCCAGCGTGTCCCGGCGGCACTACTCGGCATCGCCATCGCCACGGCTCTGGCCTGGTCGCTCGGCTGGCCGGTCGAGACAATCGGCGCAATCCCGCGCAGCATCATCCTCGACGATCGTCTGGCGTTGGCGCTGCCGGATACGGCCATGATGAGCGACCTGATCGGCCCGGCCATCGCCATCGCCGCGCTCGGCTCGATCGAGAGCCTGCTGGCCGGCGTCGTCGCCGGTCGGATGACCGGCACGAAGCTGGCAGTCAATCAGGAGCTGGTCGCGCAGGGTGTCGGCAACATCGTCATCCCGTTCCTCGGCGGTGTGCCGGCCACGGCGGCGATCGCGCGCATCTCGGTCGGTGTCCGCGCCGGCGGCATCACTCGCATGGTCAGCTTCGTCCACTCGTTCGCGCTGCTGGCCGGCGCGCTGGTGCTGGGCAACGTCATCAGCCACATCCCGCTGGCGGCGCTGGCCGGCGTCCTGATGGTGACCGCCTGGCGCATGAACGAGTGGCACGTCATCGACTTCTACGTCCGGCGCCGACTGAAGAGCGCGACCGGGGTCATGCTGGTCACGATGGCCGCGACGGTCGCACTCGACCTGACGCAGGCGATTCTGCTCGGCGTTGGCGTCTCCCTGCTGGTCTTCCTCGGCCAGGTCTCGCGCCTGTCGATCGTCCCGACCGAAGTCGACTGGGAACGCGTGCGCCGGGCCGGCCACACGATCCAGCGCGAGGTCGAGGGCATGCAGGTCGTCTATGTGGCCGGCGCGCTCTACTTCGGCGCTGTCTCGCAGCTGACGGAAACACTGGAGGCGCTGCCACCGTCCCGAGTGCTCGTGCTGTCGATGCGCGGCGTGCCGATGGTCGATGTCTCCTGCGTGCATGCGCTGGAGCACTTCGCCAACGTCCAGCGCGAGCAGGGCGGGCTGCTGCTCATCACAGGATTGCAGCCACAGGTACGCCGCGTCTTCGAGCGCACGGGTCTGGTCGACGCGCTCGGCCACGACGCGTTCTACTGGAGCGCCGACGAAGCGATCGTCACCGCCAAGCGCCGCATCCTCGCCCAGCAGGACGCCGAACGCGCCAACCAGCCACACAAGAACGACGGCGTCATGAGCGACCTGCCACTCGGGGTTGTGCCGGTGGAGTGAGGGACGGGCAGCCCTCACCCCCCAACCGCTGCCCAGAGGGCTCCCGCCCAATTCTGGGAGAGGGGGAGCTTATTGGCGGGGTTTCCTGCCTCGGACCCGATGCCGCGTGTGGTGCGTCGTAGCAGCTTTCGAGACGATGCTGATGGTGCCGTCGGGCTCGAGGACGGCGAGCTTGACGTGGTCGAGGGTTTCGACGCCGTGCTCGCGGGCAGCCATCTCCAGCTCGGCCAGCGTGACGCCTTCGCGGCGCATGCGGTCGGGCTGCAACGTGCCATTCCAGATGAGCATCGTTGGCTCGCTGCTGAGGCGTCGCCCGAGCCAGGCGTAGCGGATGCCGAGACGGTCAATCAGCCAGTTCAGCGCAATCAGGGAGGCGGCAGCCAGCAGTCCGCCGGTGAGCGATGTGTCCGGTCCGACCATCGCGTTCTGGACGGCGTTGGCCACGATCAGCACGACGACGAGGTCGAAGATGCTCATCTGCCCAAGTTCACGCTTGCCGGCCAGCCGGAGGAGCAGAAGCAGCACGATGTAGACAACGGCAGTCCGCAGGACAATCTCTGCCAGCACTCGCGGATCGAGCTCGATCATCGTCCGCCTCTCAGGTCGCCGGACATGGAGGACGCACCAGCCCCGCCGCGATCATAACCGGCGGGGCTGGCTCCTGTGAATCAGCGTGCGTCAGCGCTTTCGCGCCTCAATTAGTCCGCAGCTTCGCTACACCGTGAGTCGCTCATGACGTTCCGAGGTCGTCGGACCGGCCGACGGCGATACGCGACCACTGCGGGATCGGGCGACCATTCATCCGGAACGCATCGCCGGGGATGTTGGTGTCGAACGGCTGCGGCCAGCCCTCGGGCGAGTCCTCCCAGGATTCCTGCCGACCGTAGACCGTTCGATCCAGCATGCCGTACGAGTTGCCCATCGCCTCGCAGCCGCGGCCGGTCGTCCAGTACGTCTCGAAGACCTGATCGCCAACCCGCAGATAGCAGCACTTCATCCCGAAGTGGCGCCCTGCGATGAGGCGGTCAGCCGATTCCTTGGGCACGGAGTACCACGGCATCTGCCAGCCCATGAACTCACGGTAGCGGTCGCTCTCGGCAAACGGCCCTTCGCAGAACACGGCGAAGGTGACATCGCGCGAGTGCAAATAGTCGAGCTCCAGCACGTGCGCGTTATTGAAGGTGCAGCCGACGCACTGCTCGGCGGCGGGCTTGCCGGTATGCCACATGGTGTATGACGCGAAGAGCTGCGAGCGGCCCTCGAAGGCATCGAGCAGGGTGATCTCGCTGCTCACTCCAATGAGCGGGGTCGCTGGGTCAACTTCGACCATCGGCAGCCTGCGTCGCGCAGCAGCGATCGCGTCGCCTTCACGGGTGTGGGCTTTCTCGCGCTTGCGCAGCTCAGCGACCTGCGTCTGCCACTCGGCTCGATCAACGACGGTTGGCACGCCCACGCGAATGTCCTGTGTACTCAATGCGAGCTTCTCTCTTGTTATGCGGTTCGGAAACGGCTTTCGATATCTGACAGAAACTCCTTTTTCCCGATCTCGTCACTTGACGCGAACGCCTTCATAAGAGTAGTCGGTTCTGTGCTTCCAGAATCGACATTATGGGGATCGGTTCGCCTTCAAGCGTCAGGGCGAGGCCAGTCTGGCGGATCTCGGCGGCGGCACAACGACAGCACCCCTCGGGGAGCAGTCGTCGCTCGAGGGGTGCTGTCGTGCTTCGGATTCTGGCCGCTCAGGAGATCGAGACGTCCCACGTTGCCACTTCGCTCTTCTCACGAATCTGGGTGGTCGGATGCTCGGGCATCTCCTCTGCGGCAGCGTGGTTGTCGGTCGTAGTCTGGTACCAGAAGAACGCTGCGCCAATCCCGAAGCCGATCAGGGCGAAGGCGAGCAGGTAGCTGACCTCGGCCAGACGACGGCGCAGCGGCGGGTGGGCGATCTCGCGCGGATCCTCCGGGACGGCGAACTTGCGTAGCCGCAGCGAGTTGGTGACGACACTGACGCTGGAGATTGCCATCGCGCCAGCTGCCAGCGCCGGGCTGAGCATCTCACCGATCCACGGGTAGAGCGCACCGGCAGCGACCGGGATCAGGACGACGTTGTAGGCGAAGGCCCAGAACAGGTTCTGCTTGATAGTCTGGACGGTCTTGCGCGACAGAGCGATGGCCGTCACGACGCCGCGCAGATCACCGCCGACGAGCGTGACATCGCTAGCTTCCATGGCGACGTCGGTGCCGGTGCCGATCGCAATGCCGAGATCGGACTGCGCCAGCGCCGG
>JBDHWD010000067.1:0-16832 GCA_039810005.1 Thermomicrobiales bacterium
CACGGCGATGACAGCGCCAGCGCTGTCCCTACGCAAGGATCAAGGGCTCGATTCTCGCCTGACAGATTCACTGCGCTCGACTACTGTATGGGTCGTCAACGCCCACGTGGCAATTCGGCAGCACGACACTGCCGAAGAAGGAGTCGGCTGCCAATCTGACACGTTGGCGTTGACGACCCACTGAACGCGCCACTGCACTCGAGTGCATCCGGTGGATGGAAGATTCTTCGGCTGCGGGCCATGAATGACAGAGGGCGGAGGTGCCTGTCGCACCTGACAAGTCACGGCTGATGCGTGGCACCCGCCTGGCCGACGCGGCATCACGTCAGATGCAGATCCACGCCATAGAAGCGCAGGCCGAGGCGGCGGGCGACGGCCTGCGATGCGACGTTGTCCCAGGACGTGCTGTAGAGCGGCAGGCGTCCAGTTCGGCGCACCTCAGACGCCCAAGCCGCGACGACGGCGCCAGCGAGCCCGCGACCGCGATGGCTCGCCAGCGTCTCGACTCCGGCTTCGCAGGCGTGCGGCGATGTTCGCACTGAGCAGCAGACTGCTACCGCCTGCCCGCGCTCCAGCACTGCGGCACATGGAGCAACAGTCGACAGGTCGGCGGCCCAACCCGAGAAATGAAGCATCAGCGCAGCCGGATCGCGCAGGATCACAGTGTCAACGCCGCTGGTATTGGTGACGTTCTCCGGCACCCACCACGCCGGTCCAACCCATTCACGCTGAACCGGAGACTGTGCCCGAAGGGCAGCGCGAACTCGATCAAGCGCCCCGAGCGGCTGCAATGGCTCACGGAGTGGCGGCTCGTCGTCGACGAGCCGCCGCAGCGTGTCCACGAGATCGTCGGGCATATCGTCGCGAAACCGCACGACGTTACCCTCAGAAGTGCGGCCAATGAAGATACGTGGCCCTGACGCTCCATTCGATTCATTGATCGTTGTCATGCGACCACGTGCGTCGTGGCGAAACAGCGTCTCGACCTGCAACGCCATCAGGTCAAGTTCCGACCTGGCGCTACGAGGCAGCATCTACTGGACTGAGCTGGCGTCTGCGGGCTTGCCGAGCTCAACCGCGCGCTGGTAAGCGGCCCAGACGGCGCGCGAGATGACTGTGCGCAGGCTGCCCTTTTCCATCTGATACAGCGCAGAAGCCGTCGTCCCGCCCGGTGATGTCACCATGTTGCGCAGCTCAGCCGGGTGCAAGCCAGACTCCCGAGCGAACTCGACCGAGCCCTGCATCGTCTGCAGCACGAGATCTTCAGCGATCCGTCGCGGAAAGCCCATATGCACGCCAGCGTCGATCAACGCTTCCATCACGAGGAAGACGTACGCCGGCCCGGTCGCTGACAGTGCAGTCGACATGTCGACCATGTCTTCGCTCTCGACACGCACCGACTTGCCCAATGCGCTGAGCAAGCAGGCGACGACGGCCGCCTGCTCCTCCGACACTGCCGGGCTCGTGAGCCAGACAGTCATGCCCTGCCCGATCTGCGCTGGCGTGTTCGGCATTGAGCGAACCAGGCATTCATGCTCGAGCGCCTCCGACAGACGCGCGAGCGTGGCACCGGCGATGATCGACACGACGACCTGATCGTCACGCAAACGACCGCGCAGAACCGCGCCGACCGTATCGAGCGACTGCGGCTTGATTGTCAGCATGACGACGTCCGCGTGAGCGACAGCCTCAGCGTTATCTGCGATCACCTCGAAGCCATAGCGGTCGGCGAGGTACTGGCGGCGCTCTTCGTATGGTTCCGCGCCAATAAGCTGGTCCTGCTTCACCAGCTGGCCACGCAGCAGCGACGCCGCGATCGCCTCGCCCATGACACCGCAACCAATGAGCGCCACGCGCTTGTCACGCAGCAGCCCGAAATCATGCTCGCTGGAATCCATGCCCATACTCCTCGTGGTAGATCGAACCGCGGAACATCTGCAGAACCGCTGCTGCCGCACCTACCGACGTCGGGATTGAGTCGAGGACGCTGCCCCCTACTCGCCGTCGCCGGTCGCGGCTCCGGCAGGCTCGGGGACAGTGACGGTGCTCGCCACTGTTGGGATGATTCCGAAGAGACGGGCGGCGTTGCCGTAGAAGATGCGCTCGCGCTCCTCGTGGCCGAGGCGCAGCAGATCGAAGATCGTCTGCCAGTCACGGATCTCTTCCGCGAAGCGCTCGTTGTTGTCCGATCCATACAGCAGCTTGTAGTGCGAGATTTCGCTCGGCACGAGATGGCGCTCGATCATGTGGCGACGCACCATCTCGCCACCGGAGATGTCAAAGAACACGTTGCGCCGCCAGCGCGCGACGTGCGCCGCCAGATCGTAGTAGCCAATGCCCAGATGCGCGCCGATCAGCTTGAGATCCGGGAAGGTGAACGCGATCGTGTCGAGCGTGATCGGCTCCATGTGCGCCGACGACAGGCCTAGCCCGCGCGAGCGCTGCTCCCAGGGGCGGACGCGCTCGATCAGCTCGGCATCGAACGGGTCCTGTATCCGGTAATCCGCTCCTCCGCCGACGACGCCGGTGTGGAACAGGCAGACGAAGCCGTGCTGCTCGGCCGCCTCGTAGATCGGGAAGTAGTCGGGATGGTCGTAGCGCTTGAAGGGCAGGATGATCTTCAGGCCCCGGAAGCCTCGGGCCGCCGCCTCATGGACCTGCTCCGGACCCTCCTCGTCGAGGTTGATGCCATAGAGGCCGATGAACAGATCAGGATCCTTCTCGATCGCCCGCGTCACACGCTCGTTGTAATCACCGAACCGCGAACCGAGCAAGCACAGGTGGACTACGCCGGCCGCAGCGGCCTGCTCCTGCAGTTCCACGATCGCCTCGTCCGGGTCGCGATCCTCACCCCAGGGGAAGTGAACATGTGTATCGAAGATTTTCATGCGTATCTATGCGCTCCCGATATGTCTTCATGATCGCCAACGTCGTAGTAAAGCACGGGTCGCAGAATCCGTACAGCGCCCCGATCCGTGCCGATCAGCTGCTGCTGGTACTCACCTGCGCCGCCTGGACCGCCGCAAACCAGCGCTTGGCGAACGCATCTGCCTCGACATACTGCGCCACGTGCAGGCTGAGTCCGTCCGGGTGCGGCTCGAAGCGCAGGTACTTGCCGTCCATCACGGGACGAAGTCGCTGCGGAACGACGGTGATCGATGGATCGCCGATCGCCGTCGCGCAGGTGACCGGGTCATAGTGGAAATTGAGCAGGTCGTCCGGCAATGCGGCATGCGCGCGGCCGAGCTCAGTCATGCCGATGTCTGCGGCGTGAGCAACGCTCTGTGTCGCGATCAGTTCGCCGACCGGTCCAGTGGCGCGCAAGCGCAGCAAATCGGTTGCGCGGAGTTGCGCGACCAGTGTCACCTCCAGCGGCGTCAGCGTGACCTGCGCGGACGCAACGACGATCCGGGTCGCCTGCGTATCCCACTGGACGTTCCAGTCCATCTCCGGTCCCCACTGCGGAAACCCAGTACCCGGCAGCTTGACCCAGCCACCCATCATGACGACGCGAGTGTGTGCCAAGCTGCCGGGACGAACCAGCTCCAGCAACGCCAGATTCGTGACGGGCCCGATCGCGATGATAGTCGCGCCACGCTCGATTGAACGAAGCAGGAGGTCGAGCGCCGCACCGGGCGGCGACGGGATCGGCGTCAAACCTGTCGGCCAGTACCGCACATCATTGATGTACGGATCAGCTACCAGCCCGGTCGTCAGGGATGCGGCGGCTCCAGCAGCAATAGGAATTTCAGCGGCACCCGCTAGTGCGAGGCAGTACTCCAGGTAGCCAGCGCGGATACCGCCACGATCCGAGGCTGTCGTGATGCCCACGATCTCGACCTTCGGCTCGCCCAGCAACATCGCCAGTGCGCACAGGTCATCCGGATCTCCGCCAATATCCGTATCAAGATGGACCAGCACGAGACCCGACCTCCTCAATGGCCGATGGCTCCAGTGTCTCTACCGCCCAACCGCGCTGGTCCGGCTCCATGGGTTATCACCGTGAGACTACCGGATTGGCAACCATTCACTTGTCATGTCATCTCACGCCCTGAGAGCTCCCCGCGTTCGATGCAGCCCAGCGCGGGGAGATTTCTCGCGCGTTGGGTGCCAATGCCCAAAGGCTCCCAACCGATGGCAACCAAGCGTGAAATGACAGGCCTCGGGAAGTGGCTGTCTCGCCACTCAGCCGAGCGATCTGGCGCTTATGACGCGCTCACGCTGGCCGCTCCGGGGCGCTATCCTGCGGCTCATAACCAAGCTCACGCCGCGCCTTTGAGATGTCCCAGAACTGGCGTGGGTTGTTTGAGATGCCATAGTAGATGCCGAAGCGGATATCGGTGTTGGCCAGGCAGCGCTCGATCAGGTGAGCGCAGTCGCGCTGCGACAACCAGGTCGCCCGCAGGCGCTCGTAGGTCTGCTCCGGCGTCAGGTTGAGCCAGCCGGATGATGCACCAGCATCGTCCGATGTGGGGTCATCGTCGGCCCGGACACTGCCGATGCGCAGGCAGAAGACGCGCAGACCATGCATATCGGAGTAGTAGCGCCCCATCGCTTCTCCGAAGACTTTTGACACGCCATAGTACGAATCGGGTCGCACCTCGACCTGGTCGTCGACGACGAGCGGGTGGTCGAGCGCATAGATCTCCGGCTTGTTGTCATACTCGTACATGCCGACAGCGTGGTTGCTGCTGGCAAACACGACCGTCTCGACACCGGCGCGATGCGCAGCCTCGAAGATGTTATAGACACCAACGATGTTATCGCGATGGATCTCTGGCCACGGCGTCTCGACCGAGATCGATGCCGCCAGATGAACGACGGCATCAACGCCTTCAAACGCGGGCTGGATGGCGTCCAGGTCACTGATGTCCGCCACGTGGCTCGGGAAATCGGCCGGACGATGCGTCAGCGAGACGATGTCGTAGTCATCACCCAGATGACGACGCACGGCCGAGCCGATCGTCCCGGCAGCGCCGGTCACCAGAATCTTCATTCATGCTCCTTACGCCTCGGGCTGACGCTCAGGGACGTCCGTCTTCTGTCGCTCCCGAATTCGCCGCACCGACTCCAGCGACACCTCGATCGTGCGATCTTCGCGCTTCTCGGTGCCGCTGAACTGGATGGCAAAGATCGGGTGGCGCTTCGGTGGCTTCTCGGTACCGATCCACTCGCCGTGGCGGAAGCCCTCGATTGTGCGGCCCAGCAGAAGCGCACGCACTTCGCCGAGCGAGCGCTGGCGCAGGTGAACCGCGCCGCCGCAGCACGGGCAGGTGATCGGGAAGACGTGGTCGCCGGTCATGAGCAACTCGATCTGCCCATCGGCACCTTCGGACACGCCCAGGACGCGCTGGCCACCGACGAGCGAATCGGCCCATTCGACCGAGCAATACAGATCGCCGTCAATCTCAACGAGCGGGAAGCCGTCGCGCTCGCAGGTTTCAACCCGCTGGAGGAACGGCAAGAGCGGTGGGACAGTCATGTTGAAGTACTCCGGACTGGCGTTCGTGGGCCGCGCGCCGACCGCACGGCACTCGTCCGAACGATACCATCCAACAAGAACGCGACCCTCCGAGGAATATTCCTCGGAGGGTCGCGCCTCTCCACCCCTCCCGAAAATGGGAATGTTCTGGGGAATGGCTCCGGTGGGCTAAACCAGAACCGACTGCTCCTCGAAGGAGCCAATGCGCTCGAGCTGCTTCAGCGCGTCGCGATAGGCGACGACAGCGCCCTGGAGCTGCATGTAGTATGGGTTCTCACGGTACGATTCCGGATTGCGCTCGATGATGTTCGACATCACGCGCTCTCGGCTGCGGATCCTGGCGACCAGAACTGCTGCGGTGCTCATCAAAAACCGATTACCCCTTCGTGCCACGTCAGTGGCGACTCCAATGTTGACGCGGGAAGGCAACCCGGTCGTCAGGCGTTTTCTCAAACTGGGTGCCACCCACGCGGGTGGCACCCAGATACAATATCACGACATGGCTATACCGTCAATACCGCCCCTGACGCCGTTCCGGTCAGGCTGGGACGAGGTCCTCCGCAGCCAACGCGGCGACATCGGACGAGTGACGCTCGAGGTTCTCCAGCTCCTCGTCGTAGATGCGGCGCAGCATCCGCGGCGCGAGCATACGCTCCAGCCAGCCCATCGGCCCGGCTGACGCGGCGAAGATCGTCGTGATCCGCACGACACAGCCGGAAATGAGCGGCGTCACCTCGAACTGGGTGATCGCGCCCGAGTCGAGATCGGTCTCGGTCAGAATTCTGCCGGGAACCGGCTCATCAATCCAGGCGTGGTGATGCGTCGTTCGCCCGCCCGCTTTCAGGTCGTAGTAGATCTCGGTGCCTGCGCCGACACCACCCTGCTCGACGCCGAATCTGCTGAACGCGTCAGGCAGGATTGCTGGATGGTGGGATTGATAATCGGCCAGGACGCGGTACACGACGTCTGCCGGTACCTTCATCTCACGCTCACTACCGATCCGCACCTGAATGTCACTCATTCTGCCTCGATCCTTGAGACAATCGTCAAAGACCGGCGACGATGCCGGTCTAAACGTCCATCGAAGAGCATATCGATCGCAGTAGGGAGATGCCCTGATCCGACTGGCGGTTTGGAGCCTGTCCAAACGTTCAGCATACCAAGTGGCTGCGTTCCGATCAGAATTCAGAATTGTGAGGGAGCTCAGGTGACTGACATTCCGTGGCTCGATGCAACCACACTGGCGCGCAACATCCGTGACGGCGAGATCTCCGCAGCTGAGGCCGTCCGTGCTCAACTAGATCAGATTGCGGCCGTCAATCCGGCGCTGAACGCCGTGATCACGCTCGCTGCCGACGCAGCGCTAGCTGAGGCCGAGCGCCTTGACGGCGAGCAGGCGACCGGCCCGCTTCATGGCGTGCCAATCCTGCTCAAGGACTGTCATGAAACCGCCGGTATGCGCACGACGGCCGGATCTCCACGGCTGGGCGACTATGTTCCGCTGGCCGATGGGACAGTAGCCCGCCGCCTTCGCGCGGCCGGAGCGATCGTGCTTGGCAAGACGAACGTGTCGGAGTTCCTGACCGACGTCCAGACGACGAACCCGCTCTTCGGACGAACCAATAACCCATGGAACCTCGACCGTATCCCTGGCGGATCGAGCGGCGGCGCGGCCGCCGCAGTCGCTGCCGGTCTGGCCCCGCTCGATATCGGCAGCGATATCGGCGGCTCGATCCGCATCCCGGCGCACTGCTGCGGTATCTTCGGCCTGAAGCCGACGGACGGACGCGTTCCGAACGCCGGACACATCCCCGATCTGCCGGGCGATCTACGCACGACCAGAGTAATGAACTGCATTGGACCACTTGCCCGCTCGATCGATGATCTTGAGCTGGCGCTCAACATCATCGCCGGACCGGACATCGCCGACCCGGATGTGCCACCTGTCGCGCTGGATCCGGCACCGCGCATCGATCTCGCCGTCACGCGCTTCGCGATCGCTCAGCGGTTCCCCGGATTGCCGGCCGACGCTGCAACGCAGCAGGCAATTGCGCAGATTGGATTAGCGCTTGAAGGCGCCGGCTCGGCAGTTGAAGAGGTGTTGCCGGAGATCGATTTCGATGAGCAACTGGCGACCCGCGCCGCCCTGCGTGTCATTGTCCGCATGCGCATCGAGCCACCGACTGCACCGCCCAGCGCCGAGGAGTACTTCCGGCTGCTGCAGCAGCGCGACGAGTTGATCGGCGATTGGGAGCGCTTCTTCGCAACATACGACGCGCTCATCTGTCCAGTGATGATGGTCCCAGCGTTCCCGCACTGCGAACGCGGCACGCCGATCATGGTTGATGATGCAACGGAGAGCTACGACCTGCTGGCCGGATACTGTCGGCCATTCAATCTGACAGGCCATCCGGTCGTGACACTGCCGGTCGGCCTTTCGCCAGACGGGCTGCCCATCGGCGTCCAGGTCGTCGGCGCACGCTGGAGCGAAGCTCGTCTGCTTGGGATCGCGCGGGCAATGGCGGAGGCGATGCCGCAGATCGCGACACTTCGGCCAGGCGGTGTCTAAGCCCGGAATCGACCGGCCAGCAGCCCGAAGATCATGCCGACGCCAGCGCCAGTGACCAGCGCGTAGGCCATGTCGAAGTCGAAGATCACACTTGCGAGCAGGCCAAGCCCGGCACCGAAGATAAGGCCATAAGCCAATCCCAGGCTCTGCTTGCTGCTATCGTCGCGCTGAGGGTCAGGTTGCATGCGATCCTCCTCTCCTGGGAATCGTAGCCCAGGAGCTGTTGCAGCGTCGCGACAGGCACGCTACGGGCGTAGCAATTGTGTGACGAGCAGCAAAATGGGGCGCTCATCGCGTCGGCAGTTTCGCCGACGGCGACGTCGCCCCTTCATTCAAAAGGGCGAGACCTTAATCGGTCTTGATCAGGACCATTGTCTCCATGCCTGCTTCGTGGTCGTCAGCAAGATTCGAGAACAGTGCGTACTGCCCGGTTCGCGGGAAGTGCAGCGTCCAGGTCGTGCTTTCGCCCGGAGCAATTTCAGCTGACTCGAATTCATCCTTCCCCATCGTCACTGCGAGATTGTGAGGCTTGGTGCCATTGTTCGTGACTTTGAAGGTCACGTCGCCCTTGAGCGCCTCAAGATGCGCCGGAGTGATCGCCGTATCGGTCATTTCAATCGTGAGCTCATTGTTGGCCGTTGGTGTTTCTTCGACGAGAATGGAGTCCCAGCCACAGCCGCTCAACACAAGTGCGCCGAACAGCATGCTAGCGAGAAACACCAGACGACGTGTGGTCAACGTGCGTGCGCGCACTGATGGCCCCCTTTCACCATCCGGACATGTCGGAGGGGCACCGGTTACCGATCCTGGCAATGTCCAACGCTAGATTAGCAAGAACTTCGCCGCAAATATAGATCCGACTGCGCAGAAAGGAAGCGTCAAGCGTCGTAGGCGGAGGCCCCGGCAGCCTGTTCCGGGGTTGCGAGGAGCCGCAGGGATGGTACGTCGTTACTGACGATCCCGCGCGCCCTGGCACGCTGCGACTTTGCGCTATACATCGCGCGGTCAGCCTCGTGGAGAACATCGTCGATTGTGGTAAATCCGTCATTTACCGTCGACAGACCTATGCTGCAGGTTAACGCAGACCCATCCGGCCGGATAATCGCCGAGATGCGGCTCGCCATGCGATCTGCAAGGTGCGTCGCCGAAGTGGTATTGGTGCGCGGCAGGAGCAGCACAAACTCGTCGCCACCGACGCGCGCGACAAGATCGTCCGGCCGGGCCAGCTCTCGCAGCGCGTCGGCAACCCTGCGCAGCATTTCATCGCCCACGGAGTGCCCGTGGTGGTCGTTGACGTTCTTGAATTCATCAATGTCGAGGAACATCAACGTCAGAGGCTGCTGCGTTCGGCGCACCACCTCCAGCTCGATCGCGCTGGTTTCGCGGAACCCGAGCAGATTCGCGACGCCTGTCAGATTGTCGATCCGTGCCAGGTGGTCGGCGTGCTGACGCGCTTCGCGAAGATTCGTAATGAGCTGGACAATAAAGAGGAAGACGAGGACGCGCGCTATCGCATTCCAGAACTGCGCCCACGTCGATACTTCAGTCAATGGCACGCTCACCTCGGCGACCGACATTGCCGCCGTCGATAGCGCGACCAGCAGCAGCCCGCAGACGCGGCCTGCACGCCAGGTCGCAATCGAGATCGGGATCAGATAAAGAACTGTGAGGAAGAGTTGAGCGCCCGTAATAATATCGACGATGCCGATCAGGCCGGCAAAGAGAATGCAGGCGAAGAGCACCAGGTGAGGGGGTCGGGCTTCAATCCAGCGATGCAGGTGCCCCATGTTCCCACCACTCCACGAAATCTCATCATCCAAAGGGCTCAGGTTGAAACAAATATAGCAATAACCAGCGGGTCAGCTCCAATAGGAGTCAAATGAGATCATCGCATAAAAACTTCTTGGCCAACTGCAAGAAGGAGCACGCCCACGGCTGCGGCCACAATTCCTGCACCGATCAGCCCGTAGCGCATGGTCGATCGTTGCTCACGAAGTCGCCACCCGCCTGCAAACAACGCCAGCCCGATGACCAGCCAGATCAGGCCAATCGCCGTTGCGCGACCGTTGTTGGCAGCCGTGGCCGATGGCACCCCGGTCAGTGATAGCTCGCCATTCAATGCGGTGACACCGATCGGGACCTCCAGGTTCGTGTCGAAGCCGACCCGCCGCACGACGATCGTCACAATCCAGTTGCCCTCTTGCTCAATAAACGCTCCGCTGCCGACAAAGGTGCGCGCGTCGACTGAGCCGGACTGACGGAGTTGCGCCACGACGTCATCACCCAGCGGCCCGGCACCGCGCGAGAAGCGCAGGTCGATGCCTTCAATGACGCCGAACGTCTCCGGGTCGCTTGGCGAAACGACAACCGAGTACTCGTTCGCACCAATCGGTGTTGGCGAGATACGGATCGTGATTGAGGTATCAGCGACGAGCCTGGTCGAGCCGAGGACGCCAGCCGCCTGCAGCTCGTCACGTGCCGGAAGTGTGCCGATCAGGCCGCTCGTTACCAGCACGATGATCGCAGCGAGGATCGCTTCCAGCCGCAGCGTGCGCCGAAACCAGCTCGACGTGCGTTGTTGCTGCTCGGGTGAGCCGATATCAATCTGCGAAATGACATTGAGCAGATGGTGCGCGATAACGCCGGCCGCCCCGGCGACGAAGACGAGCTTGATAAGCAGCCACATGCCGTAATCGGTCGAGAGCAGGCCGTCCCAGCTCAGCGTTTCGCTGCGCGCCAGTACAAGGCCGGTCAGGACGAGGACGCCGATCGTGACGAGCCCGACGCGTGCGTAGCGCCAGAGGAACGCCCGCCGATCCGCGCTGCTCGGCAGAAGATCAAATGAGGCGATCAGGCCAACGATCCCGCCGAGCCAGACAGCGGTGGCAAGGCCGTGCAGCCAGTCGACCAGCACGAGTGATCCGATCGAACCGCTGCTGCCGGCTGCATGGCTGGTGAGGCTCGCGGTCAGCACCAGCAGCGCCGCGCTCGCCAGACCCACACCCCAGCTCCAGCGACCGCGCCCAACCTCGTTCCCACGAAACAGCAGCCGGCAGGCGACCGCCAGCACAAGAACCAGCGCGGCACGGGTCAGCCAGACTACGCCGAGGCGCGTCTCGCCGAGGACGCGCGGCAACTCCTCGAACGCAGCCGACAGGGAGGTTGAGTGCGCCGCGACCATCGACTGGACCACAATGGCCGACAGCAGGCCGACCAGGAGCATCCCGAGCAGACAGGTGATCAGGAGGCGGTATCGGCGTGCCGGAACGTCGGATAACCCAGCCACCTGACGCGCCGGGATGAGCAACACGGCGAGAAAGACCAGCAAGCCACCGAGAGCAGACTGCGCGATCAGGTTCAGCCAGCGCACAAACGTGGTCAATGCAGCGGACGGCGAGCCAGCCTGAACGCTGTCAGCTAATGCCTCCTGCTGCGCGACGCTCGGCAGCAGCGCATCGCCGACAGTGAAGGTGAAGTAGCCGCTCGTCGCGTGCCCATCAACCGCAGACACAACGTCATAGACGACGGTGTACCCTCCTCTAGGGAGGTCATCGACCAGTGGGACGCGGATCGCCGGGTTTTTCGCTGTACCGATCTGCTCAAGCGGCCCGGTGGCGCGCGTGGCTCCGTCCGTGCCGACGATCGTCACCCGGCTGGAGTCCAGATCGATCGACCGCGTGAACCAGAGCGTGAACGCCGTGGGTGTTTCGCTGAGGCGATCTCCCGCCACCGGGTCGCTGTGAAAGAGGACTGAGTGCGCCTGCGCCGCCGGAGTGTTCACGAAACCGAAGATCGCCAGCAGGGCAGCGACGAAGACACCTGCGATCAGGCGGCGGCCGATTACATGACATGACTGTGCATCGGAATGATGGGTACGCATCACCTGCCCGGACTCATTGCAGCGCGCTCGGCAGTGAGCGCGACCCAGCCGCTGATTGTACGCTAGTGGCCATGCCGGATCGCGGCCCCGGATCGTCACGCGCGATATGGCATGATGCGCAGCATTGATCGCGAGATAGTTGGAGCTCACGCATCGATGCCATCGTCCAGTCCAACGTCAATCGAGGCTGACAATATTCAGCCTGTCGATACGCTCCAAACCTTTCGCCGCGGATTTCTGGCTGCCATGCCACTCTGGCCCGGTGTGGTGCCGTTCGCCGTCGCAATCGCTGTGGCCGCCCGTGCAACCGGATTCAGCTCCGTCGAAACGCAACTGCTCTCCCTCACCGTCTTCGCCGGAGCCGCTCAGGCGACGATTGTGAGCATGACGGCCTCCGGCGCGGCAGCGGTCTCGGTCGCTTTTACAACCATCCTGCTGAATCTGCGGCATCTGCTGTATGGCATGGTCCTGCGGCGCTTGATGGACCCGCACGAGCGGCCGCGCCCCGAGGTGGGCGGCGCAGTCCTCACCGACGAAGGCTTCGGCCTGACGATTCAGCATGCCCGCGAGCATCGTGGCATTTCTGCATTCATGCTCGGCAGCGGAGCGAGCCTCTATCTGATATGGAACCTGGCGACCCTGGCTGGCATTCTGTTTGGCTCGGCCCTGCCCGACCCGGAGAAGATCGGTCTTGCGTTCCTCTTCCCGCTCACGTTTATCGCGCTCCTTCGACCGCTCGTCGAGACGCGACTGGCGGTGGGTGTTGCCGTCTTCGCTGCGGTGCTGATGCTGGTGCTGACGCAGTTCCTGAGCGGTGGCGTTGCGCTGCCACTCGCCTCCTGTGGGGCCGCGCTGTTTGGGACAGTCGTCGAAACGCGAGCGCGCCGATGAGCTATCTCCCGATGATCTTTGTCATTGCTGCAGCGACGCTGGCCGCTCGTGTTGGCGGGTTTCATCTGGCGCGACGCAGCTTGCCGCCGACGTTCGATCGCTTCCTCGCCTGGGTGCCGGTCGCGGCGTTCGCGGCGCTGGCCGTACCTGACATCGTGGATGGCCCGGGCACCGTACCCGGCCGCGTCCTCGGCGCAATTGCGGCAGCAGTTGTCGTCGGTCGCTCGTTGCCATACTGGGCCGCACTGCTGAGCGGAATGGTCGTGTTCTGGGCCATCGGCGCGGTCGCCTGACGATCAATCAGACAGTGCTATCGGCCTGCTAGAGTATCGACGCTATCATCCGCTGCCGTAGCGGTTGATAGACTCATGCGGAAAGTAGGCTGAGCGTGGCAACAGACGTGACTCACAAGCTGCAGCAAACATTTGACCTGATCGACTCGTTCGTCGACCGTGGCGAGGTCGCCGCTGCGGCCGTTGCCGTCGCCTGGCGCGGCGAGCCGATCGGCGAACATCACGCCGGCAAGGCTCGACCTGATGTACCGGCGTCTGCGACGACCCTCTGGCCGCTGGCCTCGATCTCGAAGGTCTATACCGCCGCAGCCGTCTTGGCGCTGGTCGAGCGTGGCGTGGTGACGCTCTCGATGCCGATCAGTATCGTCCTGCCTGAATTTACCGGCGACGGCCGCGAGGCCATCACCCTGCGCCACCTGCTGACCCACACCTCTGGCATGATCTACGAATCGCCGGAGATGGAACAGCGTCTCCTGAACGAGACGCCGCTGGATGAGCTGGTCGATGAGGTCTATAGCCTGCCACTGCAATTCACGCCGGGAACGCAACACGCCTACAGCGATTACAACTACGCGATGGCCGGACGGGTTGCGGAGGTCGCGACCGGGCAACCATTTCCCGACCTGGTGCGCGACCTCGTCCTGACGCCGGGCGGCCTGCGCGAGACGTACTTCCCGAGCACACCAGAGATCTTCGCGCGGCTGGCGCAGGTTGCCGGCCCACTGGGAGAGGGCACCAGCGGCGATATGTACAACAGCGCCTACGGCCTCGGCCTTGCCCACCCCGCCTTTGGCGTCAGCGCGACGGTCGCGGACCTGCTGCGCTTCGGCCTGCTGTTTGCGCCGGGCGGCAGCACGCGCGTCCTCTCCGAGGCGGGTGTGCGCGTTATGACAACTGACCAGACGGGCGGCAATACGCCCGGCTCGTTCTCGCCCGACCTGCCGGCGCGCGATGTCGCCTGGGGCGCGGGATTCGCCGTCAAGGGCGATAGCGCGACCTCTGGCGACCTCCTGTCGCCGGCCAGCTTCGGCCACGGTGGCGCGACCGGCTGCACGCTGCAGATCGACCCGGTTGAGGACATTGTGATCGCGTACGTATCGAACAAGCATGCCCGCACCGGCCGACCACCATTCACGCGCCGACAGGTGAGTGTGGTGAATACGGCGCTGGCAGCACTAACGAGGAGATCCACGAGCTAATGGAGAACATGGATCGACGCGAGTTCATCCGTAACGCCGTTATCGGCGGCGCGGGACTCGTCATCGCAGCAACCGGCGGGCTGATTCTGCTCACGCGCAGATCCGGCAATGAGCGGTTCAAGGGTGAGATCACGATCCCGAAGACCGACCTGCCGCCGGTCGGCAGCGATCCGGCGACCAGCGACAGCGGACAGTTCCATCTGATCAACAATGATGACGGTGCGCTGGCGCTCTACTGGGCCTGCACGCACCAGGGCTGCAAGACGCCCTGGAAATCCGGCGAGGGCCAATTCCATTGCCCGTGCCACAACTCGACGTTCGACCGCCACGGCGTCGTTACCAGCGGTCCGGCACCCCGCCCGCTTTCGACGTTCCCTGTCACCGTCTCGCAAAACGGCGATGTCGTTGTGAACACCACAGCGCCGCAGAGTCGCAGTGATTATGAGCCAAGCCAGTCCGTTCCGCTGGGCTCAAGCTGACAGAGCCGGCTGCCGATCATGCAGAGGTTCGGCAGCCGCATTCCTGCGCAGTCACGCTCCAAGTCCGCTGACGCCCTTACTGATGAGCAGGACGCCGAAGATCAGGAACAGCAGCGTCATGACCAACGTCGTGTTCGCTACGAGCCAGCTGTGCCAGCCACCCAGAACTCGCGCAGCGCTATCCGGCGCCATGAAATACCAGACGACTGGCCCGATCACCGTCGAGCTGGCCAGCACGATAAAGATCGCCAGCCCGACAATCGCGCCACTGACGGACGTGCCTGTCTGGGCAACGCTGAGTGCGGCTGAGATGGTGAAGACAACAAACTTGGGATTGAGGCCGGACAACGCTGCACCCATCACCGCAACCTTCGCCGGCGATGCACGCTCAAGGCCTGCCATCCACTTCGGCGTCTTGGCCGCCTGGCCATCTTGTGGGCGGCCAGTCCACTGCCGCACCGCCAGCCAGAGGAGCAGGCCACCGAGGATGAGCTGCAGGATCGATCCCACAGTCGATGGTTCGTTGCGACTATCGACGCGGGCCGGGTCTGCCAGAACGAGGGTCAGCGCGCCAACGCACGCCAGGCCGACTAGCCAGCCGAGCGCGAACGCAGAGCCGGTACTCCGCCCCCGCTCAGAAAACAGCAGCACAAGCACTGCAATGACCTGGATTGGGCTGGTCGCGACAGCGACCGCCATCGGCAGGACTTCACCGATTGCCGCAAGCATGGTGCACGCCCTTCCCGCACGGTCCACGTGAATAACACCGGACGCTGCGAGCTGCCTGGACGCGCCGGACACCGTACCCGCATGCCGCATGACGTTCGTGAATCGCAGAATAACAGGTGAGCCATGACAGACAATCCCTGAGATTGACCGTCACAGCTCACGCAATGCGGAAGCTCGTTCCGTTACGCTGCGCGCTCAAAGTAGAGCTGCAGCTCCAGCGTGCCGTGGTCCTCGACCGAGACGACAGCCGGTGCCTGTGGTTTGGAAATCCCGTACTCCGCGAGCGTGATATCAAGCGATCCGACGACAACCAGCGTGCCACCGCTCAACTGAGCTTCCATCGGGATCTGGACGGCCTGCTCGACGCCGTGCAGGGTCAGCGTGCCGGTCGCGACAACCGAGGCCGACTCACCGTTTGCCAATCCTGCCGGCAGCTCGACCGGCTGGGTCAGCACGAAGGTCGCCTCCGGGTAGGTCCGAGTCTCGAGCGCCTGGTCGCCGAGCGCACGGTCGCGCCGCGATTCATCGCTCTTCAGTGTCGTCATATCGACGCTGATCGACGCGGCCGTCAGGCTCGATCCGTCGATCGTCAGTGAGCCGGTGACATCGGACGTCCGGCCCACTGCCTCGGTCGTCCCGATGCTGGCCAGCTCTTCACCGATGCGGTATCCGACAAACGCGTCCTGCTGTGCGGCAGCAGTCCACTCTCCCGCTAGTCCTCCACCGGATGCGCTTTCGGATGTCGCCGATTCAGTCGCCGCGATCGTAGCAGTCGGAATGGCGGCGCTTGAGTTACTTGTCGGCTCGCTGGCTGCCGTCGTCGACGTCGCAGCGGCCTCCGTCGTTGCCGCAGTCGGGACCAGCGCTGAAACTGCCGCTTCGAGCGATGCCGGCGGTGGCGCGTCGTCGCGAAAGAACTGATACCAGATGCCGATTGCGCCAAGCAGTACAACGGCTACCAATGCTCCGGCGATCTTGTAACGGGTGGCATTCATTGCGTCATCTCCTGAGGGGATCGCGAACAGTCGCTACACGCAGGGCTGTCAGTCGAGCTGGATGCCGATGTCGTACACCGCGGCATAGCCCGTGTCGGTGGGTGTCACATCCAGAACGAGCTGGTTGCCGCCGTCGCGGAAGATGCTGTCGCCATCGTTCATTAGCGTGCGCTGCCCCTTCTCCACATACGGTTCTTCGGCGTGGACGACATCGGATAGCGCATCGTCAAAGAACCACTGGGAGGTGAACTCATACGATCCGCCGCTGGGGTGATCGCCCCGGACCTTGAAATGAATGTGGACAGCACGGCCCTG
>JBDHWD010000068.1:0-16699 GCA_039810005.1 Thermomicrobiales bacterium
GCCCACCACCGCGGGGTGGAGCAGTGGCAGCTCGTTGGGCTCATAACCCAAAGGTCGCAGGTTCGAATCCTGCCCCCGCTACCACCAGCCGCAGACCAATCAGGTCTGCGGCTGCTCTGTATTTGCCAACCTACGTATATCGATAAAAGCCTTCGCCGCTCTTCACGCCGAGCTTGCCTTCGGCGATATAGCGCCGCAGTAGCTCCCGCGGCTCTTGCGGGATGCCATCGCGCTCCTGCGCGTAGTGCTCCTCAATCTCCAGTACGACGTCCAGCCCAACTCGGTCCATCAGCTCGAACGGCCCGACTCCCGCTTCGTGGAACGAGCGGAAGAGGGCATCGACATCCTCCGGCGCTGCAATCCCTGTGGCCACGACCATCAGTGCCTCGCGCTTGATAGCCGCCCAGACGCGGTTATAGATGAAGCCGGTGCTTTCCTGACGCACATGGAACGGGCGAAAGCCGCGCTGCCCCAACTGCTCGATCACCAGCTCGATTAACGCGGGATCCGTGGAGCCACTGGTCATCACCTCAACGGCATTGCGCTCCGGCGGGTGATAGAAGTGCGTGTTCATCAGCCGTTGCGGCTGCGATACGACATCAGCCAGGGCGCTGCTGCGATATGACGAGGAGTTGGTCGTTAGAACGGCGTCCTCCGGAGCTACCTCGTCGAGCTGCGCAAATATCTCACGCTTCAGATCGAGGCGCTCTGGCACCGCCTCAATGATCAGCCAGGCGTTTTTTACCGCCTCGGCCATCGATGTCGATGTCGTCAACTGCCCGCGCTCGTCGTTGCCGAAGGTGCTCGTCAGCGTATCGACGCGCGCGATGGCGGAGTCCAGCTGCGCCTGACTGATATCGAATAGCTGGACATCCGCGCCATGGCCGACGAGTGTCGCGGCGATCATGCCACCCAGCGTACCGGCGCCAACAATGGCGATGGGCCGGCGTTCAACATCTGCAGCAGTCAGATGCGCGACCATGTGCGGTTGCCTTTCTCTGGCTCAGGCGCGTTTACGCGGAGAACATCGGCTACGCGCCATGCTGCCACAACTCCCGCCGTGCGTCGCCTCGGAGACAGCGATTTCTCCTCACTCTGCATCTGCGCGATACTTCAATAGAAAGGAGTGAGTGACATGGCCCTGACTGCCGAGGATATTCTCGAGATCCATTCAGTGCTGACCAAGTACGGGCACGTCGTCGACGACCATGACTGGGATCGGGCTCATGAGGTCTTCTCCGATGACTTCGTCTTCGATCGCAGCCCATACGGGTTGCCTGACCTCAATGGCATAGCCGACATCGTCAAAACGTTCCTGGGACGCAATATGTATGGCCACTTTACCGGCAACATCACCCTCGCTGAGGAGGATGACGGCACGGTTTCGGCGCATAGCAAGTTCATCGGCTTCCCCAATGAGGGTCAGCCGATAACCGGGGATTATCACGACACGCTCGTGCGCACGGAGCACGGTTGGCGGCTTCAGCGACGGCGTGCTGAGACTCGCCAACGGAAATTCTTCGACTAGGTTGTATGTGCTTAACCGCTCGCTGGTGTGCGGTTTGTCCTTGCCAATCGCGGTCCGGCTCACCTATGATCCGTCCCCGAGGCAGCAGAGCATCCTTCCAGCGAGACAGTTGAGACGACACCCGGCGTAACGAAAGGAATCGTCTGCCGCGATGAAGATCGTCGTCTGCGCAAAACACGTCCCTGATCCGAATATGCCGATGGAGGTCGATACCGGCACCAAACGGCTCAAGCGGAATCCCGCCCAGTCGATTCTCGATCCGTCCGACGAGTTCGGCATCGAGATCGCGCTGCAGATCGTCGAGAAGGAGGGCGGCGAGGTCGTCGTCCTGACGATGGGTCCGGCTGCCGCCGAGGACGCGCTGCGGCGCGCCATGGCGATGGGAGCCGAGCGGGCTATCCATATCATCGATGACGCGCTGGCCGGCTCCGACGCGCTCGGCACGGCGAAGGCGCTGGCCGCGGCCATCAAGGCCGAGGGGCCGGACATGGTCATCTGCGCGGTTGAGAGCACCGACGCCTACACCGGCATGGTGCCGGGTGCGCTGGCTGAACTGCTCGACCTACCGCAGGTCACATTCGCCCGATCGCTCTCTGTCGAAGGTGGCGCGGTCACGATTCAGCGCGCGACCGAGAGTGGCTATCAGACGGTGCAGGCGCAGCTGCCGGCGCTCGTCACGGTGACGGCATCCGTCGCCGAGCCACGCTATCCATCATTCAAGCTGATGATGCAGGCCAAGAAGAAGCCAGTTGACGCGCGCAACACTGGCGCGCTGGGCGTTGAGCCCGGCGCAGTCGGTGAGGCCGGCGCGAAGGAGGAGGTCCTGACGGTTGAGCTGATCCGCGAGGAGAAGCAAGGCGTCAAGATCACGGACGAAGGTGGCGACAGCGTTGACCAGATCGTCGCCTATCTCAAGAAGATCCAGGTGGCGTAATGGCAAAGCGAGTATGGGTCTGGACTGAGGTTACCGATGGCGCGGCGCACCGCGGCTCTCTGGAGCTGCTGACGCTGGCCCGCGCGCTCGGAACCGCCGAGGCCGTCGTGCTGGGGCCGGCCGACGCCGACGCGCTGGCGAGCATCGGCAATCACGGCGCGGCAGTCATCCACCACGGAGACGATGCACGCTACGCCGAGTATCTGGCCGAGCCACAGGCGGCGACGCTGGCCGCGATGGTCGGTGCTGATGCGCCGGACATCATCCTGTTCTCCAGCACGCCGTCAGCACGCGACGTTCTCTCGCGGCTGGTGGCCAAGCTCGACGTCGGCGTCATCGCCAACGCGACCGACGTGCGCTACGACGGCGACGACCTGCGGGTCACGGTGCCGTGGGGCGCGGAGACGACCGGCACGGTGACGCTGAACGGCTCGGGGCCGCACCTGGTGCAGCTGCGACCGAAGGCGTTCGCTGCCGAGGAAGTCGGCGGGCAGGCTGAGGTCAAGGCGGTTGATGTCGCCATTGATGACAGCACGCTGCGCACGCGTGTCGTAGAGAACGTGGTCGAGGCGAGCGAGGGGCCGAACCTTGAGGATGCGGCCATCATCGTTTCGGGCGGTCGCGGTCTTGGCCAGCCGGAGAACTATTCGCTGGTCGAAGAGCTGGCAAAGACGCTGGGCGGCGCTCCGGGCGCAACCCGCGCAATCGTCGACGCCGGCTGGGTGCCGTATTCACACCAGGTCGGGCAGACCGGCAAGACGGTCAAGCCGACACTGTACGTCGCCTGCGGCATCTCCGGCGCGATTCAGCATATCGCCGGCATGAAGGGGAGCAAGTACATCGTCGCGATCAATCGCGATCCCGACGCTCCGATCTTCGAATTGGCCGATCTCGGCATCGTCGGCGATGTCATGACTGTCGTCCCGAAGCTGACCGAACAGCTCCGCAAGGGATAAGACACCAAAACGCGCACGGATGGGGAGGCTGCGATGTCCACGGTCGAAGACGCACAAGCGACGGCTGCATCCAGGCTTGATGCGGTCAGAAGCTTTGTCGGTCAGCACTTGCGGGTGCTGTCGATCGCGGCGTTTGCCCTGGGCTTCGCTGGCCTCCTGATATCTGAGCTCGGTGACGTCCATCAGCTGCGCGTCTTCGCCGCCGGGCTGATCTCGCTCGGTGGCGTCGGCATCGGCATCGACACCGGTCTCGCCGATCCGCGCACGCTGCGCGTTCCCGACTGGATGCGGAGCCGCGCTGCCGTCATCGGGGTCGTCTCGACAGTCGCCGCGATAGCTCCGGCGGTCGTCGCGCTGGTAGCGATGGTCGGCGGGATCAATGGCGCGGATGGTCTGGACCGCAGCGACGTGGCCATCGCGCTGGGGCTGCTGATCGGTTTCCTGATGCTAATCGCCACGCTGATGACGGGCGGACTGACCGTCCTACGAATCGTTCGGGCGGCTGGAGAGTCTCCTGCTGATGGTCGCGAGCATGCGCCGAATGGTGAAGGAGCGGACGCGTGATTCCAACTCGCGAAATTCTCTGGAACATCGGGAGCATCTCCCGCATCGCGCTGCTCACGCTGATGGTCTTACCGTTCGCGTTCATCGCCTTCGGGCTGGCGCGACGGGTCAGCATCTGGCTTCGCGGTCAGCCGGAGGATCGCTTCGGTGACTGGGCCGTCCGGCTCCGTGGGGCACTGCAGAAGAGCATCTTCCACGGCCGGATCATTCGCCGCAACAAGCTCTACGCTGGCATCATGCACGCCTGCCTGTTTGGCGGCTTCATCATTCTGTTCATCGGCACGTTGATCGTCGCAACCGAAGACGACATCACCGTTCCGCTCTTCGGCTGGTCGTTCTACAACGGCAACTTCTACCTCGGCTACAAGCTAATGGTGAACCTCGGCGGCGTCATGCTCATTGCCGGCGTCGTCATGGCCTTCCTGCGCCGCTTCGTCATTCGACCGATCTACCAGGAAACGGCTGCCGACGACCTGATCCTGCTGACGATGCTGCTCGTCCTCAGCGTGCAGGGCTTCGTCGTCCAGGCGCTGCGTCTCGGCGTCGAGAAGGACGCCTGGGGCGCGTGGTCGTGGGTCTCCTACCCGATGTCGATCGTCTATCAGGGAATGTCAGAATCGACGCTGCGTGACCTGCACTGGATCAACTGGTGGGGTCACTTCCTGACGACGTTCGTCTTCCTCGGGTACCTGGCTTACTCGAAGATGGTGCACGTCTTCACCAGCCTGACCAACGTCTTCTTCCGCCGTTTGCGGCCGATGGGCGAGCTTGCTTCGATTCCCGATCTGGAAGAAGCTGAGTCGTTCGGCATCGCCCACCTGGAGGACTTCTCCTGGGCCCAGCTCATGAACGTCGACGCCTGCATGCACTGCGGGCGCTGCCTGGAGTACTGCCCGACATTCAACACCGGCAAGGATCTGCGGCCGCGCGATCTGATTCTGGAGATCGCTGGGTTTGCGGCCGACAACGGCGGCATCTTCTCCGGCGAGGTCGGGGAGGGCGAGAACTCAGCGCGCTTCCGCTGGGGCGCTGGTCCCGACCGCGACCTGATCGGTGGCGTGGTGACACCGGCCGAGCTATGGGACTGCACGACCTGCGGTGCCTGCATGGAGCACTGCCCGGTCTACATCGAGCATGTGCCGATGATCGTCGGCATGCGCCGCAACCTCGTCCTGGAGCAGGGCGAGTTCCCCGACGAGCTCGTCACGATGTTCAACAACCTCGAACGGCTCAACAGCCCGTATCAGTTCCCGCAGAATCAGCGCGACGACTGGACCCGCAAGGTCGGCGCTCCGGTGCCGATCATGGCCGAGAAGGCTGCCGCCGGTGAAGAGGTCGAGGTGCTGTTCTTCGTCGGGTGCCTGGGCTCATTCGATTCGCGCAGCCAGCAGACGACAATCGCGCTAACGCGCATCCTGCAGGAAGCGGGTATCAACTTCGCCATCCTCGGTAAGGAGGAGACCTGCACCGGCGATCCGGCCAAGCGGGTTGGTAACGAGTACCTGGCGCAGATGCTGGCGATGCAGACGGTCGAGACGCTCAATCAGTACTCATTCAAGAAGATCGTCACCGCCTGCCCGCACTGCTTCAACGCGATCGCCAACGAGTACCCGCAGATCGGCGGACACTACGAGGTCGTCCACCACTCGCAGCTCATCAACCAGCTCATCGATGAGGGCCACATCCAGCTCGATCCGGATTCGGCCATCGCCACGGGCAAGGTGACCTACCACGACCCCTGTTACATCGGGCGCTACAACGGCGTCTACGATGAGCCACGCGGCGTGGTGAACGCATTGCCGGGTGTTGAGTTGGTGGAGATGGGCCGCAACCGCAACAAGTCATTCTGCTGCGGCGGTGGCGGTGGTCGGATGTTCATGGAGGAGACGAGCGGCACGCGCATCAATCAGGCCCGTGTCAATGAGGCAATCGACACCGGCGCTGAGGTGTTGTGCGCCGCCTGTCCGTTCTGCATGACGATGTTCGAGGACGGCATCCGCGGTGTTGGTGCCGAGGAGACGTTTGCTGTGAAGGACCTGGCAGAACTGGTCGCCGGGTCGTTGCGCACCAAGCAACCGACCAACAGCGCGACCGCAGACGACGGCGAATAGACCGCGCCCGGAACGGCACAAACGCACAAAGTCCAGTTGCCGAACAGGCACAACCCTGTTAGGTTTGGTGCAGTACGATTCGGGGGTCAGTGGGTAAAGGACTCGTACGTTCGCAATGAAAACAATGAATCTACGCGGTGATCGAGGCTTCGTTCGCGTAATCGCCGCTGCTATTGTCTGTCTTCTGATCGCTGCGATGGTGCCCTCGATGGCCTCCGCCAGCGTGGATCCATCAACCGGCGTCTACTTCGATGACACCGGTCAGGTACTCAGCAATCCGTTCTACGAAGCATGGGAAGATCACGGCGGTCTGCGCGAAGCAGGCGAGCCAGTCAGCCCGGCTGTCCAGCGCGGTGGCAGTTGGGTGCAGTGGTTCACGTTCACCCGAATGGAGATCGCCAAGCCAGCTCTGGATCAGGCGCAGCCGTCCGACGCGGTCTCTGCACCTGTCGGAATGTCCGTCGCTGCCAGCATGGGACTAACCGGACTGCATCCGGCGTTCCACCCACGGCAGCACACGCAGACGGACGGCACACGGGTATTCGACAATGGTCGGATGCTTGCGAACGCCTTCCTGCACGCCTGGGAGAAGGGCGACACCGGCGAGCGGCTGGGCATGCCGATCTCCGAGGAATTCTCCATTGGTGACACGAACTATCAGTTCTTTGAGCGCGGCGCGCTGTCATGGAATCCGAACTTCGGCGTCTCGCTCGTGCCGCTCGGCATCTACGATGCGGCACTGAACTCATCGCTCAAGCTCACCGGCGCGCAGCCGGATGGCGTCCCGAGCTACGCTGAGGCAACCAAGTCTGAAGTCACCAACGCTCCGCAAGCCGCAGGCGGAGAAAAGTGGATCGACATCAACCTGTCGTCGTATCTGCTGACGGCCTACGAAGGCAGTACTCCGGTGCTGCAGACCTACATCGTCGATGGCGCTGCCGAATACCCGACGGTTACCGGCGAATTCAGCATCTACTGGAAGCTCGATGCGCAGACGATGAGCGGTTATAACGTTGACGGCAGCCGCTACGAGACGGAAGACGTGCCGTGGGTCATGTACTTCTACGCGGACTACGCCATCCACGGGGCCTACTGGCGCTCGTCATTCGGGTATTCGGGTAGCCACGGCTGTGTTAACACGCCGGTCGGGGATGCCGCCTGGCTCTACTCCTGGGCACCGTACGGCACCCGCGTCTCCGTCCACTACTAGCGCCGCAGACGACAGAAGCAATGAAGAACGGCCCGGATCGAATGGATCCGGGCCGTTCTCGTGTCCGGGAGATTGTCAGATTTCGGCCCAGGTGATCAGGGACACGTCAGCGACGGCGCTGCGGACATCAGGCCGGCAGAGCAGCATGAGCTCGGCTTCGCGTTCGCGGCGGAATGAACTGTCGGACAGGTGCCGATCGTCGTAGCCCGGGTGACACATCAGCTCACTGACGCCCTCCGGGAGCTCCGCCAGAGCCTCCAGCAGCCCTTCGCTGTCCATGCTGCCCGGCGCGAAGAACTCGCCGATGAAGAGATCGCTGGTGCGCACGCCGGCCCCGCGCAGGAATGCTCGATGCTCGTCATCAATGGCACGCAGCGGCAGCTCGTTCTCGTGGGCGATCTGGGCGATGACGCCGCGCATCTCCGGCCAGGCGTGGATGTGCTGATGGCTATCGAGATGCGTCGGATTGCGCCCGGTGAGCTTGCGGAAGCGCTCGAGCTGGGCGCGCGCCTCGGCCTCGATATCCTCAACCAGCGCGTTCGTGCGCAGGCGCTCAAGATCGCGCTCGAGCAGACCGTCGGCGCTGGTGAGCGACGGCACCTGGGCCAGTGGCTCGCCGTAGCAGAAGTTCAGGTGCAGCCCCACGCCGAGCGCTGGATCAGCCTCGGCAAGCTGCGCCGCGTCGCGACTCCAGCGCTGATTGACCATGAGCGTCGTGCTGGAGACGATCCCGGCCCGGTGCGCCTCAATGATCCCGCGGCTCACGCCCGGCGCTCGGCCAAAGTCATCGGCATTGACGATGAGCCGTCGCATGCAATGCTCCTCTACCAGAGGTGACCGCGAGCGGCGATCGGGAAAACTGTCTCAACGCGGCCGTTGCGGACACCGACCATCAGGTCGTGCAGATTGATGGTCGTGCAGACGTGACTCGGGATGAGCTGGATCGTGTCGCCGACGTTGAGGTCGGATTCCAGCTCGGCCGGCTCGACAGCAAGCGAGCCGTGCTCGTCGGAACCGCGGACGTAGCGGACGCCTGCGCGACCGGTGACCTCAGCCGGCCCAGAGTCGGCCGTCAGCGTCTTCTGACCGGCGTCGCAGACGGCGCGCTCGGGCGTCGGGCGACTGATGATGGATGAGCGGCAGAAGAGCGCATTCTCGAACGGCACGCCTGCGTTGCGATAGGCCACGTCCATCAGCAGGAACGAGCCGGCCTGCAGCTCGTTCAGCAGACCGCGACGCGCATCCATCGCTGCCGTGCCGCTCCCACCCCCGCTCAGGATCGGGATCTCGTGGCCGCGCTCACGCAGATACTCGACGACCTCGCTCAGCAGCTCCATCGCCGGATCGTTACGTTCGCGACGCACCTCTTCCGGCTGCACCTGCGCGTGACCGGCATAGCCGTGCAGGCCCACCAGCTCGACGCCGTCGGTATCGCGAATGTGATCGGCGAGCGCCAGCGCGGACTGAGCGTCAACAACACCGCTGCGGCCAGTCTTGACATCGATCTCGATCAGGAGCTTGACGACGACACCGCGCTCGCGGGCAATCGCCGCGATCTGGTCGACGGCCCAGGCATTGTCGACAACGGCCTTGAACTCGGGCAGGCGGGCGGCCAGCGCGACGAGGCGATCGAACGTACCGGGGCCGGCGACCTCCGACGTCAGCAGGATGTCGCGAATCCCCGCGTCGGCCATGATCTCCGCCTCGGAAAGCTTGGCGCTGCAGACGCCGATCGCGCCCGCCTCGATCATCTTGTGGGCGATGGCCGGTGACTTCGCGGTCTTGAGGTGCGGACGCAGCCGCAGAGACGATCCATCGAGGATCTCCATCATGCGCGCCAGGTTGCGTTCCATGATGTCGAGATCGACAATCAGGACCGGAGTCTCAAGCTCCTCAACCGGCATGCCGGGACGAATCGCGCGCATTGCTGCCATACCCAATCCCTCTCACCCTCATCGTGCGTCCGCAAAGTCTCCTCGCCAGAACGCATGCTACCAGACACCCCGCCGCGTTTCGCTACCTCACTCGACGAGATGGCGGCCGGTGTAAGCCGGGGCAAACAGGACGAGAATCTCCAGATCTTCGGCAAAGTCGTGAAACCGATGATCGACGTGGGCGGCGACGAAGATGAGTGATCCCGGCCCGACCGCGATGTCCTCTTCGCCGACCTTCAGGCGGCCGGTTCCGCGCAGGACGAGGTAGATCTCATCCTCGTAGTGCGGCACCTGATCGTCGACACCGTTCGCCACCAGGCGGTAAATGCCGCAGCTCATCGAATCGCGGCGCAGGAAGTTGTAGAAGTCAGAGTCTGACGTCCGAGCGCGGTCGAGGAGATCGTTCAGTGTCCATGCTTCCACCCGGAGCCTCCTTGTTCATGATGCAGTGGCTGCGTCAAGACTTCGATAGTAGGACGGACATCGCTCCGACTCAAGCGCGAGTCGCCGGGGCTGATAGAACGTCGTATCCTTGAGCGACGGTCGGCGCGAGACTCCTCGGGGGTAGCAGAAGCATGGAACAGGCACGACTGAAGACGATCGTTCGGCGAGTTGCCGTGCTCAATGCAGCGGTGATGCTGCTGGTGCTGATCCAGGGCGCTCTGGTGAGCAACACCGGCTCGGCCGAGGGTTGCGGGAATTCGTGGCCGCTGTGCCACGGCAAGTTCATTCCGCAGTACACATTCGAGACGGCGATCGAGTACAGCCACCGCTTCGTGACATCGATCGCGGCTGTTCTCATCTTCGCGACGGCGCTTGGCGCACTGAAGCTCTATCGCCATCGCCGCGAGATGCGCATCTACGTCCCGATCATGATCGCGTTCCTGTTCCTGCAGGCCGGCCTCGGCGCGGCGGCGGTCATGTGGCCGCAGTCCGATGAGGTCAAGGCGCTGCACTTCGGCATTTCGCTGATTGCGTTCGCCAGCACAGTCCTCGTCGCGGCGATGATGTACGACATCGATAGTTGGGACAAGCTCCGGGATCACCCGGTGACAGCGCGTCTGCGCTGGGTGGTCTGGGGACTGACCGCCTACACCTACATCGTCGTCTACCTCGGCGCGTATGTGCGCCATACCAACTCGATGCTCGCCTGTACCGACTGGCCGCTGTGTAACGGCAGCGTCTTCCCAGGCTTTTCCGGCCCGGTCGGTATCGCGTTCAGCCACCGCGTCTCCGCTGCGGTCCTCGTTATCGGCATGATCGCGCTGTTACGCTGGACTCACGGGCTACGCGAGTATCGCCCCGATCTGTACTGGGGCAGCATTCTGGCAGTGTTCTTTGTCATCGCGCAAGCCATCGGCGGCGGCATCGTCGTGCTGACAAAGGTCGACACATTCGCAACCATGTCGCACAGCATCATCGTGTCGCTCTTCTTCGGCACGATGACCTACCTGTCGGTCCACGTTCTACCGCGACCAGAGGATGCGCGCCTGATGACGCCGGCATCTGTCGAGCAGCGCTCGCCGATTCCGGCCGGCTCAGCGGCAGGATCGACCGGCGACTAGCGCGTCGCCATCTGCGGCATCAGCCGTTCCAGATGAGTGACACGCGGCTGGCCGGATCGACTGCCGACAACGAACCCGATTCCGAACAGCTCAACACCATCGGCTTGCCGCAGCCGGGCATGGAAGCATTCCGACGCAGTCGGCACGTCATTCGAGCAGCGCGCCGAGCCGATGGCGATGCGCGCATCGGGCTGCTGCGTCGTATCAAGGTCGGCGAGCGTGGCGATCAGCTCGCTGACGGTCGGCAGCAGGTCGGCGTCAGCAAACTCCATGGCGGCGTCAACCGATCGGTGACCGAGCAGCGCGATGCTGAACGAGCGGGCGACGCGCTGCGTCGGCGTCATCTCCGTCGTGGAGCCGGACGAGCCGCCGCGCCCGATATCGAGCAGATCGAGGGTCGGGATTACAGCAAGGCCGAGGACAATCAGGATCGACAGCAGAATGACCCACACTCGCCAGCCGGGACGGGCACGCTCGCGTCGGTCCAGCTCGGCGTCGTCCAGATTCTCAAACCAGTCAGGAACCTGCTCATCCATGCAGCCATTGTAGGTGTTGGCGGCAACGATCCGGCGGTGTGATAGCCTCGCTGCCGGTGGGTGCCAATGGGGGAGGGGAGCATATTGATGAAGATCAAGGGCATCATCTTTGACCTGGATGGGACGCTTGCAAACACGCTGCCGGTCTGCTGCGCCGCATTCCGACCGGTGCTACACGACATAACGGGGCGTGAGTACAGCGACCCGGAGATCATGGCACTCTTCGGCCCGAACGAGGAGGGGATTCTACAGCAGATAGCCGGCGACGATTGGCAGCAGGCGCACCAACGTTTCCTGGCCGAATACGAGGCGCACCACGATGCCTGTCGGGCGACGTTCGATGGGATCGACGAGACGTTGCGGCACATCAACGAGAGCGGCGCGCGAATGGCGATCATCACCGGCAAAGGGGCCGGCAGCGCCGAAATCTCGGTGCGTCGGCTGGGCCTCACGGCGTACTTCGACCTCATTGCGTCCGGCTCGGCGACCGGCGTCGTCAAAGCACAGCAGATCCGCGAGGTCGCCGAGCAGTGGGCGTTGCCGATCGAGCAGATCGCCTACGTCGGTGACACCGCCTACGACATGGAGCACGCCACCGAGGCCGGCGCTGCGCCGATCGCCGCTGCCTGGGCCGATACTGCCGACCGCGATGCATTGCAGGTAACACGTCCGCACGAGCTGTTCACAACCGTCGCCGACTTTGATCGCTGGGTGCGGGCACATGTCAGTGGCTAATGCCCAGATCGTCCTCTCACGCTACCAGTGCGAGCCGCTACTGGCGCAGCGCGGCCAGCCAGGCGATGCAGTGACATCGCTCGACCTGGGCATGAGCGAAACAACCGTCCACCTGGGCGACGATGGTGTCCTGCTACCCGACGGCAGCACGCTCGACTGGGAATCGATCGAGCACATTGCCGCCTCAGAGAACGGCTGCTTCCGCATCGAGCCGGACGAAATCGTCCACATCCGCGTCTTCTCGGAGACAACGAACTGGGTGCGCACGCTGATGCCGACGGCCGGCGCGCCGACGATGCTGGCCTCCGGCATCCCGATGCACCGTATCAAGGGCATCGACCCGCTGGCCGACACGGCCCGCAAGGTCGCGACGATCGCGCCGCTCGCAGGCGTCGTCCTCGATACGGCGACGGGGCTGGGCTACACGGCGATAGCGGCCGGCAAGACCGCCGAGCGCGTCGTCACGATCGAGCTCGACCCAGCCGCCATCGAGATCGCCCGGCAGAATCCTTGGTCACGCGAGCTTTTCGAGAATCCGCGCATCGAGCAGATCATTGGCGACGCCTTCGAGGTCATCCGCGACTTCCCGGACGGCACGTTCTCGCGCATCATCCACGACCCGCCGGCGATGAGTCTGGGTGGGGAGCTGTACTCCCGCGAGATGTATCGGGAGATGCTGCGTGTCTGTCGACCAAACGGGCGCGTCTTTCATTACATCGGCGACCCCGACAGCGCCTCGGGACGCTCGATCACCAAAGGGGTGATCCAGCGCCTCAGCGAGGCAGGCTTCCGGCGCATCGTCCGACGACCGGAAGCGTTTGGTGTCGTGGCGCATCCGTAGTGCTGACACCCCCGGAGCGATCAGCCGACGATGCCTCCGGTCGTCTCGGCAACGGCGCGGCTACGTGCGGCCAGCCCGCGTTTACTGACCGCTTCCGGCGAGGTCATCCTCTTTGTCAGCACGCCCGGACCGATCAGCAGCAGCGGAACCTCCGCGGCGCGCAGGACATCCTCAGCGACCGAGCCGAGCACAACCCGGCCGAGGCCAGAGCGCCCACGAGTCGCCATAACGACGAGGTCGATCGCCTCGTTCCTGACCGTGTCCGTGATCTCGCGGCCCGGATAGCCGAAGCGAACCGAGACATAGGCACGGTGGCCGTGCGCGACCACATCGCTGGCCACGTCGTCGAGATACGCTTGCGCGGTCGGCATCGCCAACCTCGCATACTCACGCTCGACCAGACCACTGCGACGCACGAGCTGCTCGACCACCTCCAGCAGCACGACATCCAGAGGATCGCCGGCCAGAGCGGTGAGGCCAACCTCGAGCGCGACCTCGGCAGACGGCGACTCGTCCAGCGGCACCAGTACGCGCTCAATCTCGTACGCCTTTGGAATCTCGCCAATCGACGGTGGCACAACGACGACCGGGCACGGCGCATCGCGCACGACCTGGAACGCGACGCTGCCCAGCAGCACGCGCCGCAGGCCACGACGGGCGTGGGTCGTCATCACGATCATCGGCTCGATGGCATCGACTGCCAGCGCCGCGATCTCGTGACCCGGCTGTCCTATCAGGACGGCGACCTTGACGGGTGGGCCGTCGATCTGCCTGGCGATCTCTTCCAGCCACTCGCGCCGCTCCTGGAACGCGGCGGCGGGCAATTCGCCGCGCGAAGCGGGGGACTGCGGCTCAACGACGGTCACCAGCAATATAGCTGCGCCGGTGCGTTCGGCAAGCGCGCAAGCGACGGGAATGGCGGCCTCGCCTACGCGCGCATCTGCGTCATCGCCGGACAGTGGCACGATGATTGTCTGTGTCATCTGTAACCTCCCTGATCTGTTGAGCTGGTGGAGGCACGGGCAACCACCGCCTGTATCGATCGTAGCGCGCAGCTCTGTCGACAGACGTCACAAGTGGGATGCCAGCATTACATCGCTGTGACAATCGCGGCCCGAATGATGCCTACGGGTTACCATCAGAGGAGAACGACTCACCGACGGAGGTTCCTGTCTATGCTCCAACATGTCGATATCTCGCCAGTGCCGATCGATGATTACCGCTCTATCATCGGTGATGACGCGATCGAACGGCTGCGCACGCTCGCCAATCAGTTGCACGGCGCACGCATCCTGCAGCTCAACGCCACGGCATTTGGCGGCGGCGTTTCAGAGATGCTGCGTTCGGTCGTCGCCATCGAGCTGGGCCTCGGCCTGGATGTGGAATGGCGCGTCATCGCCGGAGACAACGCGTTCTTCGAGGTCACGAAGCAGATGCATAATGGCCTGCAGGGTGACGACCGGAGCATCGATCAGCAGCAGCTTGAGCACTACCTCCAGACGAACCGGCAGAATGCGGACGCACTTCCTGACGGCTACGACATCATCATCGTCCACGATCCACAGCCGGCCGCACTGCTGCACTTCGCCGGACGCGGATCGGCGAGCTGGATATGGCGCTGCCATATCGACACGTCGCAGCCGAACGCCGACGTCCTCGGGCTCCTGAGGCCATACATCGATCCCTACGACGCGCTCGTCTTTACGATGGATGAGTTCGTGCCGCCCGAATTGCGCAAGCGAAATATCCAGATCATTCCGCCTGGCATCGATCCCTTGTCACCCAAGAACCTCAGCTTGCCGGACGACCTGTGTCGGCGGATCCTGCGCTGGGCAGGCATCGATCCGCGTCGACCATTATTGACACAGGTATCGCGGTTCGATCCGTGGAAGGATCCGCTCGGCGTCATCCGCATCTATCGTCAGGCTCGTGAGCAGGTTCCTGGTCTGCAGCTGGCGCTGCTCGGCTCGATGGCGACCGATGATCCGGAAGCCTGGGACCTGCTGCAGGCCGTGCGCGCCGAAGCGAACAACGATCCCGATATCACCATCGGTACCAACCTGACCGGCATCAGCAATATCGAGATCAACGCCTTCCAGCACGCGTCCGATGTTGTCATCCAGAACTCGCTGCGCGAAGGATTCGGCCTCATCGTCTCCGAAACGCTTTGGAAAGAGACGCCCGTCGTCGCCGGTCGCGCCGGAGGTATCCCGCTGCAGATACCGGAATCCGGCCAGCGATTCCTGGTCGAACCCGGCGACGCTGACGCGGCCGCCGCCCGGGTCGTTGAGCTGCTGGGCGACCCTGACCTGTCGGCGACGATTGGTCGCGACGGCAGGAATCTGGTGCGCGATCGGTTTCTGATGACGCGGCTGGTGGCTGACCAGCTGGCGCTGTTCAACCAATTGCGCAAGCCAATATCGATCGCTGCGAGCTAAATCACTGGACAATCGACCAACCTGTGACCGATACTGATATGTTGAGTGCCATGAGGTGGGCATCGGGAGAAGCATGGGGAGAGACATGGGCAGGACAGTCATCATTGGCGCCGGAGTGATCGGTCTCTGCACGGCCTGGGAGCTGCAGAAGCGCGGCCGTGAGGTCCTGATCGTCGACCAGGAAGGTCCGGGAGCAGGAAGCTCCTTCGGGAATGCTGGTTGGGTTGTGCGTGGCTACGCGACGCCGGTGCCGGCACCAGGTGTCGTCGCGCAGTCAATCAAGTGGATGCTCCGGAGCGACAGTCCGCTCTACGTCAAGCCCCGTCTCGATCCGCGCTTCGCGCTGTGGATGATCGATTTCTGGCGGCATTGCAGCGACGAAGCCTTCCATGACAACATGAAGGCGCTCTCGGAGCTGAACGCCAAGACGATGCAGCAGTACGACGCGCTGGCCGCAAGCGGCGTGCAGTTCGAGATGCACCGCGAGGGCATGTTCATCCTCGGTCTCAGCCGCGAGATGGTGGAGGAAGAAGCGCACCTGCTCGGTGGCATGGAGGAGTTCGGCCTCGACAAGGTGCGGACCGTCTTCGGGCAGGAAGTCTTCGACGAGGAGCCGGGCCTGTCCCGCAACGTCGCCGGCGCAGTCGCGATCGATAGCGAACGCCACATTCGCCCCGACACCTTCGTCGAAGGAATGGTCGAGGCGCTCACCGAGCGCGGCGTCGAGATTCGCTCCGGCGTGAGCGTCTTCGGCTCGTCCCGCCGCAGTGGCAACGTCAAGCTGCTGCGCACGACGGTCGGCGACATCGAGGCCGACGAGGTCGTCGTGGCCTGCGGCGCGTGGTCCGGTCCGGTCACCAAGCGCATCACCGGCACGCATCTGCCGCTGGAAGCCGGCAAGGGCTACAGCGTCACGGTTGATCAGGATCCGCCGGCCATCTCCAAGACGATGAACTTCATCGAAGCGCGCTGCGCCTGCACACCGTTCGAGAACAGCCTGCGACTAGCCGGAACGATGGAGCTGTCCGGCATCAACCTGGACATCCGCCCGGAGCGCGTCGCCGCGCTGCACAAGGCGGGCCGCACCTACCTGGCTAACTGGGACCCGAAGGGCAACGAGCGCACCTGGGTGGGCATGCGCTCAATGACCGCGGACGGCATCCCGGTCATGGGCCGCGTGCCGGGATCGGACAACACCTGGATCGCTGCCGGACACGCGATGCTCGGCGTCACACTCGCCCCGGCAACCGGCGCGGTGATGGCCGATCTGATGACGACCGGTACCTCCGACATCAACGTCAAGCCGTTCTCGCCGGATCGCTTCAGCCGCATCTCGCGGATCTAAGC
>JBDHWD010000069.1:0-16632 GCA_039810005.1 Thermomicrobiales bacterium
GCCGTGCTGCGTTTGCAAGATTCGATGGGTGAGCGGTTGGGCCGCATCTTTGCCTGGGCCGGGCTGCGCAAGGACGAGGACAACAGCAACGCCGAGGCGGTCGCGAACTACGATCGCGCCGTGAAGCTCAGCATCGACGTTGGCGAGGTCAGCTCGTTCGTTGAGCCGGAGATTCTGTCGCTGCCGGACGGAACGGTCGAGGCGTATCTGAGCGCCGAGCCGGAGCTTGAACTCTATCGGCATGGGCTTGAGGATCTCCTGCGCCAGCGTGCCCACGTGCTGTCTGCCGATCAGGAGCGCCTGCTGGCAGCGGCCGGTGAGATGGCGATGGCGCCGGGCCACATCTTCAACATGCTCGACGACGCTGACATGCACTACGGCACCGTTACCGACGAGTCGGGCAACGAGATACCGCTCACCAAGGGCAACTACTCGCGGCTGATGGAGAGCAGGACTCGCAGCGTCCGTCAGCAGGCGTTCGAGCAGCTGCATCAAGAGTATCGCGATCACCGCAACGCCCTTGCGGCGATCTACTCATCCAGTGTCAAGGCGGACGCTTTCTATGCGCGCGTGCACAACTACGGCTCGTCGATCGAAGCCGCGCTCGCGCCGAACAACATCCCGGTGACGGTCTACGACACGCTCGTTGAGACGGTGAACAGCCGCCTGGATGTGCTGCATCGCTACATTGCCCTGCGCAAGCGCGTCCTCGGCCTGGATTCGCTGGGTGTCTATGACCTGTATGTCCCGATTGTCCCGGAGGTCGATCGCGAGTTCACCTACGAGCAGGGGGTCGAGACGGTCCTCGGCGCACTCGGCTCGCTGGGTGATGACTATCGGTCGACGCTGGCCGCTGGCTTCGATTCCCGCTGGGTCGATGTCTACGAGAACGTCGGGAAGTCGAGCGGCGCGTACTCGTGGGGTGTCTATGGCGTCCACCCGTTCATCCTGATGAACTGGTCTGGTCGGCTGCGGGATGTCTTCACGCTGGCGCACGAGGCCGGCCACGCGATGCACTCGTTCTATTCCAGCACGACTCAGCCATACACCTACAGCCACTACACGCTCTTCGTCGCCGAGGTCGCGTCGACTGTCAACGAGCTGTTGATGAACGACGCCCTGCGGCGACAGACCGATGATCGCGCGTTCGAGATGTACCTGGTGAACAACGCGCTGGAGGACATCCGCGGCACGCTCTTCCGGCAGACGATGTTCGCCGAGTTCGAGCGCTGGGCGCACGAGCGCGTCGAGGCCGGCGAGGCGCTGACACCGGATCAGCTCGACCAGCATTACGCCGATCTGTGCCGACGCTACTACGGCCCGGACGTCGAGGTTGACGAGTATGTTGCCGCCGAGTGGTCGCGCATACCGCACTTCTATCGTGCGTTCTACGTGTATCAGTACGCGACCGGCATTTCGGCGGCGGTCGCGCTCTCGCGCCAGATCATTGAAGAGGGCGAGCCTGCCCGGCAGCGCTATCGGACGTTCCTGTCCGGCGGCTCGTCGCGCTACTCGCTCGATCTCTTGCGTGATGCGGGCGTTGATATGACGACGGCTGCACCGGTCGAGCGGGCGCTCGATGCGTTCGCAGCTCTGCTGGATGAGCTGGAGCGGCTATTGGACGGCGCGGCGTGAGCGGCGTGACGACAGTGCAACTCCGGCGGGCCGTCTGGGAATCGCCGCTCGGGCGCGCCTATCTGCTCGCCGGTGCTGGCGGCCTGATGCGGCTGGAGTTTCGTCGCGAGCAACCGGACTGGTGGGCGACATGGGCGCGGCGCTGGGTTGGGCGAGGCGCTGAGATCGTCGATGGCTCTGTTCCGGGCGCTGACATCATTGTCGAGCAGACAATCGCCGAGCTCGATGCCTACGCGACCGGTGATGTCCGCGAGCTCGTAACGCCGGTCGACCTGCGCGGTACGCCCTTTCAGCAGGATGTCTGGATCGCAGTGCGTGGCGTGCCGTATGGGCAGACGCGCAGCTACGGGCAGATCGCCGACCAGATCGGTCGACCGAAAGCCGTGCGTGCGACCGGCGCGGCCAACGGCGCGAACCCGCTGTCGATCTACGTCCCCTGCCACCGGATCATCGGCGCAGACGGCTCGTTGCGGGATTATGGCGGCGGACTGGAGATCAAGGCTGCGCTGCTGGCAATGGAGCGCGCGCACGCGCCGATGGCGGCCGGTCAGGCTTCCGTCTGAGGCGTGTTGCTGCGTCCGGAGTGTGGCAGCCAGTCGTGCGCTGCCAGTGATGGGCCGACGGCAACGACGGTGAATGCCACAGCCAGGATCGCCAGCACGACGGTGTGGTGGGGGTGGCTGATGTGGGCATCGATCACCGCGTCGTCAATGACCATCCGTGCCGCCGTGATCGTCAGGATGATCGCGCCGACGAGGCTCAGCCAGGGCAGATGGTTCATCAGCCGGGCGATCAATGTCGATGAGAACAGGATGATCGGCATCGAAGCAACCAGCCCGAAGATGAGCAGCGAGAGCGAGCCTTCGGCTGCACCGCTGATCGCCAGAATGTTGTCGAGGCTCATCAGCAGGTCGGCGATGACGATCGTCTGGAATGCGCCCCAGACGGTTGTTGCGGCCTGAATATCCTGCTCATCTCCCTCGTCGCGCAACAGTCGCCACGAGATCCAGACCAGCATCACCCCACCGATCGCCTGTAACAGCGGGATCTGCAGCAGCAATCCGGCGATGATCGTAAAGACCACGCGCAGGATGATTGCGCCCGCGCCGCCAGCGAGGATCGCACGCCGACGTTCAGGCGGCGGCAGACGCCGCGACGCCATGGCGATGACGACTGCGTTGTCCCCGGATAACAGGATATTGATGATGATGATGGTGAGCGTGCCGGTGATGAGTGCGAGCGTCACAATTCGAGCGATTCCGATGGTTTGACAGGTGACCGTCCGCCACGACAGACGGTCACCCTCAAGAACGAACAGCTAACGATGGGCAACTCCGTAGGAGAATACCCGGTGGGCGACGAAGATGGTTGCGAGCGCCGAGATCGCCACCAGCGGGATGTCAACGAGGATGAACTCCCAGGTGATGGCCAGCTCGCCGCTGACTGCCGACGCGGCAACGCCAAACAGCACGCTGAGAACGGCGATGACGACGGCGCGTACCTTCATCGATGCAACCCGCATCGCGATGAAGCCAACGAGGACGCCAGCGACGACGGGAAAGATCTCGTGCATGGGTAACTCCGATCCCGAACCTGCCGCGAATAACGAACAGCGACTGTCATACCACCACGAATGTCATTTGTGAAGGTTTCGTGACAAATCGATGACAGCACGATGATCTCAGGTCGCCATTGCCGGCAAGGCTTCCTCCGGGAGCTGATCCAGCACAGTCGTTGAAGCGCCGAAGCGTTCCGCTATCAATCTCATCTGCGCAACACTCATGCCGGGAGCAGGTCGACTGGCGGTGATGTCCAGTACCTCATAGGCCGCAGCAGCTTCGGCGTAGTCGATAAGATCAACTGCCGCGTTCGGGCCACCCTCGGAGCGCGCCACAACTCCGTGCTGCGCCCAAACGACCAGGCGGTGCTCGCGCATCGCCTGCGTCGTCGCGTCGCCCTGCTCGGGAGTGCCGGGCGTGATAAACGGAACCACCCCGATTCCGTCCGCCAGCATGACCAGCGTCTCCGGCTGCCAGCGCATCAGTTGGCGATTCATGCGCAGCGTCTCCTGATAGGCCGGAATGTGCGAGAGCCAGGTGGTTTTTGGCGGCTGGGCGTGGACGACGGCGTGCAGGCGTGGCCGCCCGCCGAGCGCGAGTGCGTGAATGCCGAGGTGGCTGTCGATCTCGCTGGTCGGGCGGATTGATGCATGTGCGCGATGAAGCGTCGCTGCGCCGCTCGTGTCGTAGGCGACGGCGCACAGCACGCCATCCGGATCGCGGGTGAGGTCGGGCAGGCGTCGACCGGTGCCGGTAATCAGCAGCACACCCGGCGGGAGCGATGGTCCAAAACTGGACGCAACGCCGGTCGCAGCCGGCATGCGCCGGGACAGAAAATCACTCAGACCGGGCGTGGTTCGTGGCAGGAAGACTGAGATGTTACCGGCTGCGGCTTCGAGCGCTCCAAGGGCATTCAGTCGCGATGCGGCGACAGCCATATCGCTAATCCATGTGTCAATTGTCATCGGCTCATCCATTGTCGGCGTTCTCCAGTCCGGCATATCTGATCGTGAGGCAGATCGTAGTATGATCGACAGTTAGTCGGTTAGACCTCGGTGCCTGTATCCGTCCTGCCGGTCTCAGGAGTCTTGTGGAGACATAGCCTGATTGCATCACGCGCGGAGTCACGGACAATCCTATATGCCTGAGCGTACATTCGAATTGCCGGTCTATTTGCGATCGTTGATTGACGCTATCCAGGACGGCTTCGTCATTCGGGCACTGGATGGCACGATCGTTGAGGTCAATCGCGCCTTCCTCGATCTCGTTGGCTACGAGCGTGACGAGGTCATTGGCGAGCGCGCACCGCACGACTGGTGGATTGACAGTAGCGGTAGCGAAGAGCTCTCTGCCATTGGCGATCGGTATATCCGCGGCAGCGCAACCGGCGACCGGGTGAATTATCGGCGCAAGGATGGCGCGGTCTTCCCGGCGCTGGTGACCAGCAGCCCGCTGCGCGACGAACACGGCACAATCGTCGGCTACATCGGGACGTTCAAGGACATATCGGCCTGGTCAACTGTTGAGCAGCGCCTCTGGTTTCAGGCGCAGCTGCTCGATCAGGTTCAGGCAGCAGTCATTGCGACCGATCCGGGTGGAAAGGTGCTGCTCTGGAGCACCGGCGCTGAGACGCTATTCGGCTATCCACGCCAGGAGATGTTCGGTCGCGACCTCAAACGCCTGCTCGTCGAGGCGACCGGTCACAAGCGTGCGCAGGCAATTCTGGCAACGCTCTCAGCGCACGAGCCCTGGGAGGGTGAGCTCGACGTTCCGCGGCGCGACGGGGACCGCCTGCCGGTCCTGGCCGCCGTCTCATCCCTGTATGTCGACACCGGCGAGCTGGCCGGCTTCGTGGTCGTCAGCGTCGATCTGCGTGAACGCAAGCGCACCGAGTCGCGGATCGCAGCCCAGTACGAAGCTGCTCAGGTGCTGGCCAGCTCTGACTCGCTGTCCGACGGCCTGCACGCCGTGATCGAAACGGTTGGGCAGCGGATCGATTGGCAAGCCGGCCTGTTCTGGTCGCCCGATGCCGTGACGGAAGCGCTGCAGTGCATCGATGTCTGGAGTGCTCCCGGCATTGAGATCGCGGACTTCGAGCTGGATTCGCGGCGCGGGTTGGCTCAGGATGATCTGCCGGGACGCGTCTGGCGACTGCGTGAGCCGGTCTGGATCGATGATCTCGTCCGCGATCCTGCGTTCATGCGCACAGAGAGCGCGGCTGCTGCCGGACTGCGGACGGCGATTGCGTTTCCGGTTGAGGCTGAAGGGCGCCTGATTGGCGTCATGGAGCTGTTTTCTCAGGAGGCAGAGCCGCGCGACGATTCACTGATCGCGATGCTGATGACGATCGGACGGCAAGTCGGCCAGTTTGTTGAGCGGCGCAAAGCGCTCGCGTCGTTGCGCGAAAGCGAGGGCCGCTTCCGCATGATGGCCGAGAGCGTTCCGGTCATGCTCTGGCTGACTTCGCCGAGCGGCCACGTCGAGTACCTTAATCGCGTCTGGCGCGATTTCACCGGTCGTCCCGCCGAACAGGATCTCGGTGATGGCTGGTTGGAGAACCTGCATCCCGACGATCAGCCGATCGTCGCAGTGGCCTATCGCCAGGCGTTCGAGACGCAGACACCGTACGAAATCGAGTTCCGTCTGCGTCGCTACGATGGCGAGTATCGGTGGGTGCTGGCGACTGGCATGCCGCGCTACGACTCCGATGGCGTCTTCCGGGGCTACACCGGCTCCTGTCTTGATATCGACGAACGGCGACGACATGAGGAGCAACAGCGCTTCCTGAGCGATGCGACACGTGACCTCGCGTCCTCGCTGGACGTCCACAAGACGCTCAACAGCGTCGCACGCCTGGCTGTGCCGACGTTCGCCGAATGGTGTGTCGTCTATCGGACGGATGCTGCCGGGAACTTACAGTGCGAGGCGATGGCACCTGCAGTCCTCGATGGTGCAGGTGTCGAAGGGTGCGACCGCCAACGTTTCGTCTTCGCGGAGGCACTGGAGGTTGCAGCTGCCGACGCGGCGCGTATGCAGCAGCCACGCATCTGCACGCTCGTTGGCGAAGGATTCCAGCATATCCTGGACGTCAGCGGGCCGGGAACTGAGCAATCAGCGATGGCGATGATCTTTCCGATTATCGCGCGCGACCGAGCGCTCGGCGTGATTGCGTTTGGCACCAACCCGCACGGCCATCACTTCGATGAGGCCGATCTCGCTGTTGCCCAGCACCTCGCTCGTCGAGCTGCCGTCGCGATTGACAATGCACGGCTCTATCAGGAGGCGCAGGAGTCGGCGCGCGCCCGCGATCAGTTTCTGGCCGTGGCTGCCCACGAGCTGCGCAGCCCGTTGACCTCGATGAAAGGCTTCGCTCAGCTGCTGCTGCGCCGGGCGAATCGCAGCGATGCCGGCGTCGAGTGGCTCAGCCCACTGGAGACGATCGATACACAGGTCAACCGGATGGCAGAGCTCGTCAACCGCCTGCTTGATGTCTCGCGGATCGAGGAGAAGCGGCTTCAGCTCGTGCTTGGCCCGGCAGACCTGCGTCAGATCGTGACCAACGCCGTCTTCGAGGCGCGCATGACGACCGAGAACCACGTCGTCAGATACATCGGCGTCGATGAGCCGGTCGAGATGGCGCTCGATGCCACCCGCGTGACGCAGGTCATGTCGAACCTGCTCGACAATGCGATTCGCTACAGCCCGCCCGATACGACCGTCGCGGTAGATCTGCAAGCCGATGAAGAATCTGCTGTCGTCTCGGTACGTGATGAGGGGCCGGGCGTTCCTGACCATCTGCGCCAGCGGCTGTTTGAGCGCTATTTCAGCGGCAGCAGCTCGCTGCGCAATTCATCGGAAGGTCTCGGGCTCGGGCTCTACGTGGCCAGCGGCATCGTCGAGGCGCACGGTGGGATCATTTGGGTCGATAGCGACGGTGAAAATGGGGCGACGTTCAACGTTCGCTTCCCGCGCATGGCCCTTCCGCCGGCCGAGGAGGAGGCGTGAGCGACGGCCAGCCCGACGCTCGCGATGTTGTCCCACCATCGCTGGCGTCGTTCGTCGTTCCGCCGCGCTTTGATGCGGCGACATTCGACACCTACGAGCCCGATCCCGCCTACCCGTCCCAATCTCGCGCTCGTGATCGGCTGATCGCCGCCGTCTCCGAGCTGTCCAATGGCACAAGCCGACGCGGGCTTATTCACCGCCTGCGCCGCTCCGGCTCGGGCCCGAGCTGGCATGCACTCTACCTCGATGGACGCTTCGGCGTGGGCAAGACGCACCTGCTTGCCGCCGCGAACCACGCGGCAGACGTGCCGAAGGCGTATCTGTCGTTCGCCGACCTGACTTACGCGGTCGGTGCGTTGGGCATGACTGCTGCAGTCGAGCTCCTGGGTCAGGCGCAACTCATCTGTCTGGATGAATTCGAGCTGGACGATCCCGGAAACACGATGCTCTCGACGTCGTTTGTTCGTGCGGTACTGGATCGCGGATCGCGCCTGATCGTCACCTCGAACACGCTGCCCGGTGAGCTGGGCAAAGGGCGATTCAGCGCCGACGAGTTCCAGCGCGAGATCGGCACGCTCGCCGCGCTCTTCGAATCGATTCGCATCGATGGCGATGACTACCGCCAGCGCCGCTTCGGTCCGAACGACTCGCTGCCGCGCATTGTCTCGCCGGCCATGCTGGACCATGCCGCGCGCGTGCTGCGCTGGACCGACCTGCAGCACATGCTGATCACCGTCCCTCCGCTCCATTTCGGCGATCTGACTCAGCGTTACGACAGCCTTGCCATCGACGGGCTTGCTCCGATCAACGATCAGGACATGGCGCTGCGCTTCGTCCACTTCATCGACAAGGTCTACGACCGTGGCATACCGCTTCTCGTCTCCAGCGATTGCCAGCCGGAGGACCTGTTCCCGCCGAGCTACGGCTATGGCGGGTTCGAGCGCAAGTTCCGGCGCTGCCAGTCACGTCTGCATGAGATGCTGGCGCAGCCGTTGTCCCGGCTGACCGGAGAAGAGCTTCGTGAGGAGGTAGCCGGTGAAGGTTCGCACTGACGCTGATTGCACGCTGGAAGTCTGGCGCGACGGCGTCGAGACACGGATGTACGCCTCCGCCGAAACGGGCGCCGGACAGCTCACCGTCTTCGAGCAATGGTGCGCGACCGGGCATGGCGCGCCGTCGCACCTCCACGCCGTCGAGGAGGTCCTGCGCATTGTCGCTGGCACAGCCGACGTCTGGGTGGCTGACGAGCGTCAGACGGTGACTGCACCGGCTAGCGTCCTGATTCCCGCCGGCATCGTCCACGGCTTCCGCAACGTTGGCGAAACAACGCTGCAAGTGCTCGCTATCCTCGCCGAGCCGGTCTTCGAAGCCCACTACATCGAGCCGGAGCGCGATGTCCGGCGCTGGCCGCCTGCCCAGGCACAGTAGCGATCGTCAGTGCCGCTCGATGCGCTTACGGTCGGCGAAGAAGTGCGTCATCGGCGGGGAGTCTCCTGCAGCACCCGGTTGCGGGCATCGAGTACCGCCTGTTGCAGAATCTCGACATCGGCCTGCGTCGTCGCCCAGTTATCGAATGCTGCACGGATCGCATACTGGCCGCGCCAGCTGGTGCCAGTGACGAAGGCGCGACCATCGCGCTGGATCACAGCCGTGACTTCGGCGTTCAGCTCGTCAAGCTCTGCCTCGGACAGGTCGGGCGCGACGACGCGGAAGCAGACAATGTTGAGTGGAACCGGCGCCAGCAGCTCGATGCCCGAGGTCGACTCGACCCAGTCGCCAAACGAACCGGCGTTCGCGCAGCAGCGCTCGACCAGATCGCGATAGCCGTCGCGGCCATAGGCTTTGAGCGCACACCAGGCCGGCAGTGCGCGGAAGCGGCGCGACATCTCCGGCACATGCGAGGCGGGGTCCCAGCCCGTGTCGGCGCTCGGCGCGATATAGGGGCCGATGGCGTTGAACGCGGCGCGCAGCATATCGACGTCGCGCACGAACGCGAAGCCGGAGTCATAGGGCACGTTCAGCCACTTGTGACCATCAGCAGCGACCGAGTCTGCCAGCTCAATGCCGCTGACCAGGGGCCGGAATCGCGGTGACGCGGCGGCAAACAACCCGAACGCGCCATCGACATGGAGCCAGACACCTGGCTTGTGCGCGCGACAGATCTCGGCAACCTTGTCGAGCGCATCGAACGCGCCGGTATTCACCTCGCCAGCATTGGCGACGACAATGGCCGGGCCATCGAGCCTGCCGAGGGTGGCGCGAAGCTCATCCAGGTCGATCGCGCCGCCGGGGGCGGCAACTTCCTGAACGCTGGCGCGGCCAATGCCCAGCGTGCCGAGCGCCTTACGGGCGCTGGCGTGGATTTCGGTCGACGAGATCACTGGGATTGGCGGGTGGCCAGCCAGGCCATCGAGAGCCGGATCGAAGCCAAGCTGACTGCCGACCCACTGACGCGCGGCGGCGAGGCCGACGAGATTCGACATCGTCGCCCCGCTGGTAACCGCGCCATGCCAATCAGCCGGTAAGTGGAACAACGACTTCAGCCAGTCGAGAACGACCAGCTCGGTCTGCGCCGCCGCGGGGCTGGAGAGCCAGAAGCCGGCGTTCTGATCGATCGCCGAGGCCAGCCAGTCGCCGGCGAGTGCTGCCGGCGTTGAGCCGCCATTGACGAAGCCGAAGAAGCGCGGACCGGGCGACGCGACGATGCCGTCCCCGGCACGATCGAGCCACGCCTGAATCACATCGCTTGCGTCGCTGCCGTGCTCGGGCAGCGGCTCGGCGAGCAGCCCGGCCATCTCCGCCGGACCGAGGCGCTTGCTGACCGGCTGCTCGGCCAGACGACGCACCCAGTTGCGTGCGATTCCGGATGCCTGTTCGAGGACAGCATCGGCATCGGCAAACGGATCGGATGTCCGGCTCATCGGTGTTCTCCCTCCGGACCGACGCGGTCCACGCGAAGGCAAATGGCTTTACACTGCCCCGGCGACCATGATACGGGAGGAGATAGCGCTATGCCTGTCACGCGCCTTGAGGTGCTGAACCGCGAATCGTTCGCCGATGGGGAGTCATTCGGCGATGCCGGTCGATACGAACGCATCGACGCACGGCTGCACTTCGCCGTCGATCCGCAAAATCCAGCCAATCAGGCCATTGTCGATCTGGCGCTCGCGCCGCGCGACGATGAGGGGCGAGTCAGGTTCACGTCTGACTTCTGCCTGCTGCGTCCCGTCGACCCGACACACGGCAACCGACGGCTGTTTCTGGAAGTGCCCAACCGCGGACGCAAGCTGCTGAATGGCCAGCTCAATCGCGCTGCTGCATCGCCGACACCAACGCGCGAGATCCCGGCCGGAGACGGATTCCTCTATCGACGCGGCTACGCTGTTGGCTGGATCGGCTGGCAATGGGACGTTGTCCGCAGTGATGCGCTGATGGGCCTTGAGCCGCCGATCGCGCAGCAGGACGGCAAGCCGATCTCAGGCCAGATCGCTCTGCGCTTCCAGCCCAGTCAGGCCCACACCGTGCATCTGCTTGCCGATCGTGTCCATCATCCCTATCCGGCGGCAGACACCGACGAAGCCGACGCGACGTTGACCGTCCGGGACTTCGATGACGACGCGCCACGCACCATCCCGCGCGACCAGTGGCGCTTCGCTCGCGAGGAGGGCGGATCACTCGTGCCGGACACGGAGCACTTCTGGCTGGATGGCGGCTTCGTGCCGGGCAAGATCTACGAGCTGGTCTATACGACCAGTCACTCGCCTGTCGTTGGCGCTGGCTTGCTGGCGATCCGCGACATCGCGTCCTTCCTGAAGTACGACGCGACGCCCGAGAACCCGCTGGCCGGAGCGCTCGACTTCGCCTACGGCTTCGGCGTCTCGCAGGATGGCCGCCTGCTGCGCCACTTTCTCTCGCTCGGCCTCAATCTCGATGAGGAGGGCCGACAGGTTTTCGACGGCCTGATGCCGCACGTTGGCGGTGGACGGCGTGGCGAGTTCAACCACCGCTTCGCTCAGCCGTCAGTGCAGTACACACCCGGCTTCGGCCACCTCGGACCGTTTGACGACGCGAGCCTGCTTGAGCGTCAGCGCGAGCTCGGCGGCTGCCCGAAGGTGATCCAGACAAACTCCTCCGCCGAATACTGGCGCGGCGACTGCGCGCTCACGCACATCGACAGCGACGGCTCACGCGATCTGCCGCCGGATCCGGAGACGCGCATCTATCACTTCGCCGGCACGCAGCACGGCCCGGGTGGCCTGCCTTTGCATCGCGAGAATGCGGCGGATGGCGCGAAGGGCCGCTACTGGTTCAACACGCTCGACTACACGCCGCTGCTGCGCGCCGCGCTGGTGAATCTCGACACCTGGGTGAGTGGTGGCGACGCGCCGCCAGAGAGCGCCCATCCGCGACTGGCGGACGGCACCGCCGTGTCCCGCGCGACGGCGCTGGACGGTGTTCCGCCGATTCCCGGCTTGCATCTGCCCGATCCGGACAAGATCCTGCGCATCCGGCGCGTCGATCTCGGCGAACGTGCTGCCGAAGGGATCGGAGCGTATCCAACGGTCGAGGGTGAGCGCTATCCGTCATTCGTTTCGGCGGTTGATGCCGACGGCAACGAGATCGGCGGGCTGCGGCTGCCGGACCTGACCGTACCGGTCTCGACGCTCTTCGGCTGGAACCCGCGCGCTCCGGAGACGGGCGGCGAGGACCTGATTGTCCCGATGCAGGGCACGACGCTCTTCTTCCACCGCACGAAGGAGGAACGCGAAGCAGCCGGCGACCCGCGCCCATCGCTCGAAGAGCGCTACCCCGACCGCCAGACATTCCTCGCCCGCGTCCGCGAGGAAGCGGAGCGCCTCGTCAGCCAGCGCTACGTCCTCGCCGAGGACGTCGACATCATCGTCGCCAACGCCGCAGCGCGCTACGACGAAGCAATGAAGGGCGATCCGCAGATACCTTCATAGGGACAGGCCAGCCTCACGGTGGCGAACAGCGCTCAAAGATTGCGTAGGGATAGCGCTGGCGCTGTCGTCGCCGTGAGGCGACGCCCTCGTTGCGCAGGCACTGGGCCGATTACGACAGGCCGATGGGTGCAGGATGCGATGGCCAGCGTGAATTGTCGTTTGCGCAGGAGCGGTAGCGTCCCCCGTACTCTGTCATGTCGAACCGCAGTGAGACATCTCCCCCGCGTGGGACTGGATCGAGCGGGTGGGAGATTTCTCGCTGAGGCTCGAAATGACAGGAAAAGGGGCCGGCTGCCGACTCGATGTTTCATGCTGGTTGGAGCGCTGAACGGATAACGACGGGGCGTCGCCTCACGGCGACGACAGCGCCAGCGCTGTCGCTACGCCAGATTTATGCGGGACTCGCTCGTCGGGGCCGTGTATTAACTCGGCAGCGCGACACCGCGCATATCCATCGGCAGCGACATCAGCAGGATGCTTGCGCCGAGGAGCAGGGCGGCGAGGATGATCCAGGGGATGACGGCGCTGCGGGCGGCGTTTGTTTTACCGTACACCTCGCGGGCGATCGAGCGGATGACGGCGACGCTGGCGTAGAAGCCCAGGCCGAGGATCGCGACCTCAACCCAGTCGATGATCCGCATCGGCAGGATCGCGGCGAGATCCCAGCGCGGCTCGCCGAGCAGGCCGATGCCGAGGTCGGCCAGGAATGACTGCGTCAGCGGCACGATCGTCAGCGCGCCAGTGAAGAAGTGGTAGCCGTAGTGCGCCAGCCACATCCCGAAGCCGAGCGGAACGAGCGCCGGAACGTAACGCTGTGCCGTCGCGACGATCTCCTGGCGGCTTGTGCCTTGCCGTGCCAGCTGTAGCGATGCCCAGGCGGCGACGCCGGTGAGGATTGTTGGGATGATGAGGATGCCGGTCCCGAAGATGATCGCCAGCACCAGCGCTTCGCTGGATGTGTTCAGCAGCCCACCGAGCCAGCGCTGCAGACGATAGACCGGGCTGACCATGCCGAAGGCGTTGACGATCGAGCCGAAGACCATGACCATGATCAGCAGCGTAATGTCCAGCCGCTCGCTCAGGCGCCCGATGCCGGAGCGGTTGTCGGTTGCGGTCATATCCGCAATCGGGTTGCGATAGAGAACGCCGACGTTGTCGTACGGGCAGGCACGGATGCAGTCCAGGCAGAACGTACAATCCATGTTGCCGACCTTGCGCTGCTGAAAGAGCCAGAGTTCGCACCCGGCCTGTGTCAGTCGACCGGAGTCGGGGTCGAACTGACCGGCGATGCAGTCTTTCGTCGTACATTCCAGGCACGTCGTCGGATTGCGCACGGCAACCTCGACCGGTGAGGCCATCGAGTTGACGAAGTTGAACTGGCCGATCGGGCAGACGTGCTTGCAGAACGCCGCGCCCTTGAAGAAGCCGTCGATGACGAATGCGGACGCGAAGTAGGCGACGACCACCCAGGCCGTGAGCCACGGGCTGGACCACAGGTCGAACGCCTCGTACAGCCAGAAGAACGCCAGCAGCAACGCGACCGCCAGCCACTTGCCGGGCAGCCAGCGCGGCCAGGCGCGATCGCCGGGGAGCATCTTCTTCGCCAGCCGGCGCGGCAGCATGAACGGGCAGGCCATGCAGAACAGATTGCCGACCAGCAGCAGCGCTAGCACGACCAGCCCGCGCCAGTGGACCCACGGCAGCACGCCGGCCAGGTTCTTCGGGGCTAACGACGGCCCGATGAAGCCATCGAGCATGACCAGACCGGCCAGGATCAGCAGCGGAATCTGCATTGCCGTCCGGCCATGCTTCCAGCGCCAGAGCCGACCGAGGAGTGGCACGCGCATGAGGTCACGTCGTGGATATGGCCGCTGGTCCCGTGTGTATAGCCGGACCGGCGAGGAGGTCATCCCTCGACCCCGTTAATGTCGAACGACACATTGACGGCGGACCCGTCGGCGTCAGTGCCGCTGACGGTGATAATCCAGTCGCCACCCATCGTGAACTCGAACGAATCGGTCACGTACGTGCCCGGATCAGTCTCGCTGAGGTCGCTGAAGACCGGCTTCATTCCGGCGTGGTTCATGTTGCCCTCGACCGAAATGGTCGCGCCGGAGGCGGGGTCACCATCTGCGTCTTTGAGCTGAATGGTCAGTGTTGCCGGCCCAACGGCGGGCGGCGAGGGATCGATAGTCCACGAAACCTGCGTCGAGGCACTCGACGCCTCGTCATTTCCACGGCTGCACCCAACCAGGAGCACCGGGATTACGAGCAACATGACGACGAGTAACGGCGTAGTACGCCGAACCTGAAACGACATAATGCACGTCTCCCTATTGAGCTTGTGACCGGTTTCACAACCAGCCCGGCTCAAGCATACGACACGGACGTGGTTTGGGGTCCTGGTCGGGAGGGGCGACCTACCCGCCGATGCGGGACATCTCGACCTTCTTGAGGTTGATCGTATTCTCCGACCGCAGCTCGGAGTAGCGGTCGGCGCGATTTCCCCAGACGCGTCCCACCAGCGCCGAGATGTCCTCGTCGGTTGAACCGTCGCGGAGCCTGGCGCGAAAATCGTGGGCGCGGGTGCCGAACAGACAAGTATACATCTGGCCGTCAGCGGACAGGCGCGCGCGCGTGCAATTGCCGCAGAACGGCATCGTGACCGACGCGATGATGCCGAACTCGCCCTGACCGTCGGCGTAGCGCCAGCGGTTGGCGACTTCGCCGGTGTAGTTCGGCGCAACCGGCTCTACCGGCCACTGCTCGTTGATGCGGTCCACGATCTCATCGGCCGAGACAACATCCTCCATGCGCCAGCCATTCGTGCTGCCAACATCCATGAACTCAATGAAGCGCAGGATGATGCCGGTGCCGCGGAAATGGTTGGCCATCTCCAGAATGCTGTGATCGTTGTAGCCGCGTTTGACCACCATGTCGATCTTGACCGGTGTCAGGTCGGCAGCCACGGCGTTGTCAATCGCCTGGAGCACTTTCGCGACCGGGAAGTTGACGTCGTTCATGGACTTGAAGACTTTGTCGTCCAGCGAGTCGAGCGAGATGGTGATGCGCTGTAGGCCAGCCGCGCGCAGCGCCCGCGCCTTCTTGGGCGACAGCAGCGAGCCGTTCGTCGTGACAGCGATATCGTAGATACCCTCGATCTCGACCAGCTTGCCGACGAGCTCCTCGATGTTGCGGCGCACCAGCGGCTCGCCGCCGGTCAACCGGATCTTCTCAACGCCGTGCGACACGAAGATGCGCGCCAGGCGGGTGATCTCGTCAAACGTCAGGATGTCGGTGTGCGGTAAGAATGGGTAGTTCGCGCCAAAGATCTCCTTCGGCATGCAGTAGACGCAACGGAAGTTGCATCGGTCTGTGACCGAGATGCGCAGGTCGCGAAGAGGTCGATTGAGGAGGTCGGTGGTTGCCATTGCTGCCACTCCGATTTTGGATACTTCAACGTTGAGTATATCGCGTTGAACCATTGTGCGGTACTGCGCGCGGGAGGATTCGTGACGTTCGACCTCTCGTGGCATTCTGTGTTCGTTGAGGTAAGTGTCGGATAGCGGTGGGATGAGAGGCAAGCGAGACTATGCGGATTGTCGTGACTGGTGGTGCCGGGTTCATTGGCTCGCACGTGGTGGATGCCTATGTCGGGCTGGGCCACGAGGTTCTCATCATTGACGACCTGTCGGCCGGACGGCGTGAGCAGGTGAACCCGCAGGCGCGGCTCGTCGAGCTGGACATCGCGTCGCCGGAGATTGGCGACGTGTTGCGCGACTTTCGCCCTGAGGTGATCAATCATCACGCGGCCCAGACGAGCGTGCGCAATTCGGTGAGCGATCCACTCAACGACTGCCGCCGCAACATCGTGGGTTCGATTAATCTGCTGGAGGCCGCCTGGCAGGCTGGCGTCGGCAAGATCATTTACATCTCCAGCGGCGGCGCGATCTATGGCGAGCCGGAGACGCTGCCCTGCCCGGAGGACAACCCGATCGCAGCCGACTCACCGTATGGCATCTCGAAACACACCGTCGAGCACTACCTCGGCCTGTACTCGACCCTGCATGGTTTGCGCTACACGACATTGCGCTACGGCAACGTCTACGGTCCTCGACAGGACCCATACGGCGAAGCCGGCGTCGTCGCTATCTTCGCCGCCCAGATGCTGGCCGGCGAGCAGGCCGTTATTAACGGCACCGGCGAGCAGCAGCGCGACTACGTGTTTATCGCCGACGTTGTGCGCGCAAACGTCGCCGCGCTCGACGGCGGCGACGGCGCAGCGCTGAACATCGCCTCCGGCGTCGGCACCTCCGTCAACGAAATCTTCGCGATGCTCAAGGCCGCTACCGGCTACCAGCGCGAGGCGGGCTATGGTCCGGCCAAGCCGGGCGAAACGTTCCGTATCTTCCTCGACATCCGGCGCGCGCACGACGTCCTGGGCTGGACACCGGAGGTGCCGCTGGAAG
>JBDHWD010000070.1:0-16397 GCA_039810005.1 Thermomicrobiales bacterium
ATCCTGATTGGTCTCGGTGTCGTGCTGACGCTGCGGGCAGACTCGGTGATGCGCCGCATTCTGGCGCTGGAGTTCGTGACGACACTGCTGATCGCACTGTTCGCGATCTTCGCTGGTGGTCGCAACTCGTCGAACTATCTGGATGCGGCGCTGATGCTCGCGCTCCTGGCGTTCGTCGGGACACTGGCTGCCGCGCGCTTCGCGTCAGATCGGCGGATCTACTGATGTCCGAGCTGCTTCCCTGGATTGCCGATGCACTCGTGGTGATCGGGCTGATTGTCCTCACGATCTCCATCGGCGGCGTGTGGCGCATGCCCGATCTGTTTCGTAGCCTGCACGCGGCGAGTATCGCGACGGCGTTCGGCGTTGGGCCAATCCTGATCGCGGCCGGCATGCAGAATGGCACGATCCTGCTGCGTGGCCTGCTGGTGGTCGGCTTCATGCTGCTGACATCGCCGGTGTCGGCGCATGCCATCGCGCGTTCCTTCTGGCGCACCGAGGGCAACGGAAGCGCACGTGCGCCATCTACCGCTGCGCCAGCGCAGCCGGAGTCGCAATCGGCGGCCGATCGGCCGGAGCGGGCCTGATTCGCCGCTCAGTCGCTTGCGCGGAGTCGAGGCAGGACGTCCGTAGCGACTCGCTCGAGGACGTGGAATTGTGCCGGGTTCGGCTGATCGATGATCAGCTCGTTGATGCCGACAGCGCGATACTCCTCGGCCACCTGCTCGAAGGCGTCGACCGACGCCCACGGATCGGCTGACATCACCGCTGCCCACCCGTAGAGTGAGCGGATGATCTCGTTCGGGTCGCGACCAATCGCCGCGCAATGCTCGTCGAGAATCGCGTTGCGCTCCCCCAACTCCGCGACCGACCCGCTGGAGTTCCAGCGATCGGCATACTCGGCGCAGATACGCAGCATGCGTGTCTGCTTCGCCCCGATCGTCAGCGGCGGACGCGGGCGCTGGACCGGCAGCGGGATGCTCGGCGCGTCCTCGATCTGGTAGTGGTTCCCGGCGAACGTCGTCGTTTCGTTGCGCAGCATGCTGTCCAGCACCTGCACCGCCTCGCGGAATTGCTCGACGCGCTGCCCAGCGGCGGGGAACTCCAGCCCGAACTTGTCGTGCTCCGGCTGATACCACCCCGCGCCGATGCCAACTTCCAGTCGGCCTCGGGAGATGTGATCGATCGTAATTGCTTCCTTTGCCAGCACCGATGGATGCCGGAAGGTGTTGCTCCAGACGAGGACACCGATGCGCGCCCGCGAGGTGACGGCCGCCAGCGCCGCCAGCAGCGTCGAGCCCTCAAAGTACGGGCTAGTCGGATTGCTTGGCTGGATCAGGTGGTCGCAAAGCCAGAGACTATCGAAGCCCAACGCCTCAAGGTACTGCCAGCGCTCGACTGACTCGTCCCAGGACATGTTCTGATCGGTGCAGATCCCGATACGCAGTGGCAACGGCATGGCGTGCTCCTGTCAGCGTTGCTGCGCGACATCCTAATGGAAGTGGTTATGTCCACCACCGACGATGAGATACAGCGCGAACGAGAGGATAAGCAGACCGGCGATGACGTAGATCACCGCACGAGGGATCTCGTCTTCCTCGCCCTCGTCCCATATCATCTGGTCATCTTGCTGGTTGGCGTCGGATTGCGGCTGGTCGGGAAATGACACGGAATCGCTCTTCCACCATTGGCTTCGTTCGTTGATCTTGCAAGCATACTCCAGACCGTGGCGGCACTGATCTTGCCAGCATGCTACTGAGAGATGCACGTCATGTGCATGGTTAGGAAGCATGGAGGTAGTCGCTGAATGGCGAAGGCAGACAAGACCAAGGAACTCATTGACGGACTGAATAAAGACCTGGCCGGTGAGCTGGCTGCGGTTATTCAGTACACAATTTACGGGGCCGTAGCGAAGGGTGCCCATCGCCCAACGCTCGTCTCGTTCTTCGAAGGTGAGATTCCTGACGAGTTGGGTCATGCGAAGTTCCTGGCCAACAAGATTGCGGCGCTCGGTGGTACTCCAACAACCAAGCCCAACCCGGTTCCGGTGCCGGACACGAACCGCGGTCTCCTTGAGGAGGTTCTGAAGGCTGAGACGCAGGCGATTGCCGACTACACCGAGCGTGTTGAGCAGGCCGAGGCTGCAGGCGAAACCGGTCTGAAGGTGCAGCTGGAAGATCAAATCCTCGACGAGACGAACCATCGCGAGGAGACGGCCAAGCTGCTGGAGCAGACTTCCTCCGGCCACGAGCTGTAAGAACTACTCTTCAGCATGACAACGGGGCGCGCAACTGCGCGCCCCGTTCTGTGTGTCCGGTCGTTATTCGCCCCGGCGAATGATCGGTGCGACAACGCCGCTGGCGCGATTGGCGAGAATCCCGATCGTTGCTGCAACGCACGCCCCGGCGCCGAGGATGCCGACGCGACGCAGTCGACCACTGCGACGCGGTGCGGCCGGCGCGATCGTTGGGATATCGGCCGCCCAGGCTGTTGCCCGGCGAACCGTGATGTTGCGGACGAGCGGAATTCGGACATCCAGCTCGACTTCGGACATGTTGAGCCCGCGGACGATGTTGCGCGGCTCGACAATCGTCGGCGCGACCTGCCGCACGTTGCGAGATCGTGAGCGCTCGAGCGTTCGCAGGACATCTGGAGCAAGTTGAAGCGCGAGCTGCAGCAGCGCGTTTCCGCGTGGCGACGACTCAGCCTTTGCCGGCAGCACCACGACCTCAGGTCGCTCAGCGCGCCCGGAGCCAAGTGGAGCCGGTAGTCGTTGCTGCATCGTCTGCGTCCTCTCATCGTGCAACCGCTGCCGGTCGCATCATGTCGGCGTCTGGCCACCTATCTTACTCGGTCGCTGGGGATTTATGTGACTGGGAGGCAACAGGATGCATGATCAGGCGATGGTCTGACATCGCTGCCCACTGTCTCCCACCTGTGGCGCAGGCATATGCAGCACGTCACTGAACGAATCGATGACAACGGGTTGGAATGCGCAGGATCTGACGCATTTCAGCGACGTGACTGGGTGTCCTTGACTCTCTCAAACACGGCAGCGCCTCGCTCCGCAAGGAACGAGGCGCTGTTGTTAAAGTACTTGGAGAATGCACTCTAGGACGTCGAGTTGGCTGTCTCCGGCTCCAGCTCGGCCAGCAGGCCGGCGAAGTCGAGTGGGTCGGTCGTCATCGCGATCTCGCCGTTTTCGTCGCGCGGCCACTCGGCTGGGTCGCGGTCGACGTAGAGCTCCAGGCCGTTGCCGTCCGGATCCTCAAGGTAGATCGCTTCGCTGACGCCGTGGTCGGCTGCACCCGAGATGGGAACGCGGTTCTCGAGCAGACGGGTGAGCGCGCGGGCAAGTTCACGACGATTCGGGTAGAGAATTGCCGCGTGATACAGGCCGGTCGTGCCGCGCGCCGGGCGCTCGCCATTGCGGCTCTCCCAGGTGTTCAGCCCGATGTGGTGATGATAGCCACCGGCAGACAGAAACGCGGCCTGCCGCCCAAAGCGCTGGGTGAGCTCGAAGCCGAGCACGTCGCGATAGAACGCGATCGCGCGCTCAAGGTCGGCGACCTTCAGGTGTATGTGGCCGATGCGCGTTTCCGGATGAATGGTTGCGTTCAAGCTGGACATGGTCGTGATTCTCTCGCTGGGTGCCCCCCGGTTGGAGGGCTGTTGCTTTGCAATGTCGAGCGCGCGAGTGGCCTCGTTGCCGGCTTCGACGCGCTCAACCTGGACGTATATCTGGTCCTACTGGACCGCAGCGATGTTGAGCTCGACCTTGACCTTGTCGGCAACAACGACGCCGCCGCCTTCGATCGCGCCATTCCAGTTCACGCCGAAGTCCTTGCGGTTGATCGTCGTTGTGGCTGAGAACGCGACCCGGCGCTTGCCAAAGGCGTCCTTCTCCATGACGCCCTCGAGAACAGCGTCCAGCGTGATTGGCTTGGTCACGTCGCGGATCGTCAGATCGCCGTGGACCAGGAACTCATTATCACCCTTCGGCTCAACGCTGGTGCTCTTGAAGGTGATGTAGCGGAACTCTTCGGCGTTGAAGAAATCGTTCGTCCGCAGATGGTTATCGCGCATTTCGTTGTGCGTCGTGATCGTGCTGGTGTCAATGCGCGCATCGACGCTGGCGCTGGCGGGATTGGCCGGGTCGAACTCAATCGTGCCCTCAACCGCGCCGAACTGGCCCTTCACCGTCGAAATCATCATGTGCTTGACGCTGAACTCGACCGTCGAGTGGGCGGAGTCGATGCTCCATGTCGTCGTGGTCTGCGTTGGCGAAACACTCATTATGGCAGGTCCCTTTCCTCGTGCTGCGGCTTTCTAGCGACCATTCGCTCGTTACCGCGTTACCTTTCGTAAGTAACGATATCAACGTTACCGACTATTGTCAAGTGCGCCCCTTTCACGTACAATACAGAAAGAACGGAGGCAGCATGGGCTGCAACGCACAATCCTTACCGACAGCTTTTTGCCCGCGATTCCACCACGCCGTCGAGCTTATCGGCCGGCGTTGGACCGGGGCGATTCTGCGTGCCCTCCTTTCGGGTGCCACGCGCTACACTGATGTCACGACGGCCATCCCTGGCCTCAGCGATCGGTTGCTCTCCGAGCGCTTGCGTGAGCTTGAGGCCGAGGGGATCGTGGTCCGAACGGTCATCCCGGAGATGCCGGTGCGGATCGAGTACCACCTGACCGACAAGGGGCAGAGCTTACTCCCGGTGTTGGAGGCGGTCTCCACCTGGGCCGAGGAGTGGATCGACGACGTCCCGACCGATGGTGCGCGTCGAGCAGTCGCGGTCGAGCAGGAGTAAGCGCAGACAACTGCTTGCGCAGTGTTTCTGCACGACGCCAGAGCGCCGAGGCAATCTGCCTCGGCGCTCTGGCGTTCTCTGATCTTGTTGGCTATCGCGCTGCGAGCTGGGCTTGCGCCTCGCGCAGTCGCTGGCCGCCGGGCGGCAACGCGCCCGCGGCTCGTGCGCGCTGCAGCAATGCACCCCACCAGGCGAGATCGTCGAGCATGACGCCCAGGCTGAGATCTGCCACCGGGTCGACCGGATTCATGCCCTCAAATGCGCTGCGGACGCGCGGGATGAGGACGGTGTTCCGTAGCGGTACCATCTCGGCTTCGATCGCGATATGCGCCAGATGCTCGATTGCGCGGACTGCGGCCGCGATGCCGCCGCTGTAGCCGACGAACGCGGCCGGCTTGTTGCGGAACCCGAAGCTGGCGAAGACGCTATCAATCGCGTTCTTGAGCGCGCCGGGAACGCTGTGGTTGTACTCCGGTGTGATGAAGAGGTAGGCATCCCCTTCCTTAATTCGCGCGTTCCAGGACCGCACGATCGGGTCGGAGTACGTGGGATCGCTCGGGTCGCCGAGCGTCTGCGGATTCTCAGCGAACATTGGCAGCGGCCAGTCGCGCAGATCGAGCAGGTCCACATCGAAGTCGCCGTGACGCGACGCGCGGTCGACGACCCACGGCGTCACCAGGTCGGCAGCGCGTCCCTCGCGCGTGCTCCCGACGACGATCTTGAGATTCAGCACGGATGACACCCCTCTTCAGCTTCCCCATCTTGTGGCCGCTGGTCGCCTCGCGCTTCCGCCCGCACGACGCGGCATTCGGGATCCGCATCGGCGGCGCGCTCCAGCGCGTCGGCTAGCAACTGCGTCGCATGAGCAAGCTCGTCCAGCACCTCGGCTGGCAGCACGCGGAGGATGAGTCGCTCGATCGAAACCGCGCGAACCCGACGGGCACGGACCGCCGCATCCCGCCCCTCGGTCGTCAGGACGACAATCTGGCTGCGGGCATCCTCGGCGCAGGCGCGGCGGTCGAGCAGCCCGCGCGTGACCATACGCGCGATCTGATGCGACAGCCGGCTCTTCTCCCATTGCAGGACCCAGCGCAGCTCCAACGCCCGGACGCGACCGTCGGGCCGGTCGGCCAGAGCGTCGAGAATCTGATAGTCCGCCTCGGAAAGCCCAGTCTCGCGATTGAGCTCGCGGGCGAGGTGGCTCATCAGGTGCTGATGGATCGTGCTGTACTCCAGCCAGACCGCCATCGCGGCGTCCGGCGTGGTGCTGGTCATCTTGCTCATGTGGTAAATGCTATCCGCAAGAGGTTGACATGTCAACCTCAAGGGGCTTACAGTTGATGTGTCAACTGAATGACGGAGAGGACTCACATGGCTCGGTACGGGCACGAACTTCAATTCGGGGTGTTCATCACTCCATCCAGCGATGCGCCACAGCAAGTCGTCGATCTCGCTGTTCTCGCCGAGCGCGTTGGGCTGGATCTGGTCACGATCCAGGATCATCCATACCTGCCAACCCATCTTGATACCTGGACGCTGCTGAGCTGGATCGCCGGGCAGACCGAGCGTATCCACCTCGCACCCAACGTTCTGAACATCCCCTTGCGCCAACCGGCTGTCGCCGCGCGCGCCGCTGCGAGCCTCGATCTCCTGTCGCAGGGACGGTTGGAGCTTGGGCTTGGCGCGGGTGCCTACTGGACAGCGATTGCGGCGCTCGGTGTCCCGCGCCTGTCGCCCGGCGAGTCGATCGATGCGTTCCGCGAGGCGCTGGCCGTTGTGCGCGCCGTCCTGGATACGAACGCCGAACGGCGGGTGCGCATCGATGGTGCGTATCATCAGCTGGATCGAGCCGCGCCGGGACCGACTCCGGCCCACGAGATCCCGATCCTGCTCGGCGCGGCCAGGCCAAAGATGCTGCGGCTGCTCGGCGCAGAGGCCGATGGCTGGATTGCCACCCATCGATTCCTGCCGCCGGAGGGCATCGCCACGGGCAATGCGATCATCGACGCTGCCGCACGCGAGGCCGGTCGCGACCCGCGCGAAATTCGCCGCCTGCTCAATATCGATGGCCGCTTCTCCGCAGAGCGCGGAGCGTTCCTCGATGGGCCGCCCGAGCAGTGGGTTGACGATCTGCTGCCGCTGGCGCTCGACGATGGCGTCGGTACCTTCATCCTGATGTCCGATGATCCGGCAGCGATTGAGCGCTTTGCCGGCGAGGTCGCACCGGCACTGCGCGAGGCGGTCTACCGCGTCGCTCCGGAAGCGCAGCATGCGCCGCGCCGCCGCCGGGCAGCCGCGCGTGCCCGTCGTCGCGACGGTATCGCCTACGACGACGTGCCCGTCAGCTTGGCGGCGAGCGCGGTCGAGCCGGGCGATGTTGGCTACGCCGAGCTGCGCTCAAACTATTTGCGCGGCGGCTCGCCCGGCCTGATCCTGCGCCCAGAGAATCGTGATGAGGTCGTTGAGGCGCTCGCGTTCGCGCGTCGCCATCCTGACCTGCCGCTCGGCATCCGCAGCGGCGGCCACGGCATCAGCGGCCGCTCGACCAACGACGGCGGCATTGTCATCGACCTCGGCAAGCTCAACAGCATTGAGATCGTCGATCCAGCCACGCGACTGGTGCGCCTCGGCCCCGGCGCGCGTTGGATGGACGTGGCCGAGGCATTGGCTCCGTATGGCTTGGCGATCAGCTCCGGCGATTACGGCGGCGTTGGTGTCGGCGGTCTGGCGACGGCCGGCGGTATTGGCTGGCTGGCCCGCGAGCACGGGCTGACGATTGATCACGTCCGCGCCGTCGAGATGGTGCTGGCCGACGGCAGCGTCGTGCGCGCTGATGAGAACGAGAACACGGATCTGTTCTGGGCCGTGCGCGGAGCCGGAGCGAACTTCGGCATCGTCACCTCCTTCGAGATTGAGGCGGATGTCGTGGGCGATATCGGCTGGGCGCAACTGCTGATGGACGCCAGCGATACGGCAGATTTCCTGCAGCAGTGGGGCGCGATCATCGAGGCTGCGCCGCGTGATCTGACCAGCTTCCTGATCGTCAGCCCGCCGCGCAACAACCAGCCGGCGATTGCCTGGGTGCTGGCCGTCGTCGATTCGTCCGACCCGGCTGTCATCGTCGATCGCATCCAGCCGCTGGCGACGATTGCACCACTGTATGATCACCAGATCGCCATTACGACCTACGCCGGAATCATGGCCAACGCGGCGCAGGGGTATCACAGCGGCCGGGGCGAGCCTGCGGCACGTTCCGGTCTGGCCCGCCACATAACGCCGGAGCTGGCGGCTGGCGTGGCCGAGATGATCAGCAATCGGAGCACCTACTACTTCCAGATCCGTTCGGTCGGTGGTGCGGTCTCCGATGTTCCGGACGACGCGACTGCCTGGGCGCATCGCGATGCTAACTTCCACCTCACGGCCTTTGGCACGAGCCACCAGCGGCTGGGTCCGCTCTGGGACGCGCTGCGCGACCAGATGGATGGCATCTATCTCAGCTTCGACACCGACCCGCGACCGGAGCGAATCGCCGACGCGTTCCCACCGGCCACGCTGGAGCGGCTGCGCGAGCTCAAGCAGCGCTACGATCCGACCAATGTGTTCCGTGACAACTTCAACATCCAGCCGGCCCGGCAGACCGTGCTGGCCGAATCGACCGACTGATGCAGCAGGAAGCTTCGAATCTCATGACTGACTATGGCCACGATCTTCTCTTCGGTACATTCATCACCCCGACCGCGATGCCTGCGACGCACGCCGTCGATCTGGCAATCGCCAGCGAGCAGGCTGGTCTGGATCTGGTGACGTTCCAGGATCATCCGTACCAGGCGGCATTTCACGAAACATGGACACTGCTATCCTACGCCGCCTCGCGAACCGAGCGCATCCGGCTGGCCGGCAACGTGCTCAACCTGCCGCTGCGCAATCCGGTCGTGTTGGCCCGCAGCATCGCCAGCCTCGATCTGCTGAGCGACGGTCGTGTCGAGCTCGGTATCGGAACCGGCGCGTTCTGGGATGCGATTGCCGCGATGGGCGGGCCGCGGCGGACGCCCGGTGAGTCGATCACCGCGCTGCGTGAGGCGATTGCGATCGCCCGCGAGGTCTGGGACACCAGCAAGTCCGGCGGCATCTGGCTGGATGGCGAGATCTATCAGATTCAGGGTGCCAAGCGTGGCCCTGCTCCGGCGCATGATGTCGACATCTGGGTCGGCGCTTACAAGCCGCGGATGCTGGCGCTCGTCGGGCAACTGGCCGATGGCTGGCTGCCGTCGCTCGGCTATCTGCCGGGCGGGCCGAGCGACCTGGCGCAGATGAATGCGCGGATTGACAAGGCTGCCGAGGCGGCGGGGCGCGATCCGCGCGCGATCCGCCGCATGTTGAATATCAACGGGCAGTTCTCGTCAACCAGCCGGGGCTTCCTGAACGGCCCGCCCAGCGAGTGGGCCGAGCAGATCGCCGACACGGCCATCGACTACGGCATCAGCGCATTCATCCTCGCGGCCGACGATGCGCAGACGATTGCGCTGTTCGCAACGGAGGTCGTGCCGCAGGCGCGGGCGATCGTCGCCGACCGGCGTGTGCTGCGCTCCGAGATCCTGGCCGCTCAGGTGTCCGCGTCCGGTGGCCTGTCCCGGTAGCGCAGGTAGTCGGCGAAGCCGGCCAGCTCGCGGCGCTGCGCATCAGTCAGGTCGGCGGCGTTCTCAATCAGCGTTGCCAGCGATGCGTCGCGCATCGATGTCGGGTGGTCGCGAACCAGCTCGTCGATAATCAGCGACAGCATGGCCGGCAGTGTCAGGTCGCAGGCGGCCGCGACCGAGGCCAGCGTGCCGATGCTGGGGACCGTCTCATTGCGCTCGACGGCATACAGCGACGTGTGCGCGATGCCGACGCGCTCGGCGAACTCGCGCAGCGACCAGCCGTGGTCGCTGCGCAACTGGCGGAACACCGCCCCGGCTGCCGCCTTGAAGCGCGCCTCAGCAGCGTCGCCGATTGCTTCGCCGCGCCGCGCGGTCACGATTCCTTTGCCGCCCAGGCTGCGCGGGATCGCTCGATCATGTCCCACGCCTCATCGACCTCGTGCCAGCCCAGCACCTCGGTATCTTTCGGCTCCAGCAGCTTGTAGGTGGCGAAGAACGCCTCGATTTCCAGCAGCGTATGCGGCGCGAGATCGCGCAGCGTATGGATGTGGTCGAAGCGCGGATCGCCAGTCGGCACGGCCAGCACCTTGAAGTCGCTGCCTTTCTCATCCGCCATGTCCAGCCCGCCGACCGGTCGAGACTCGACGATGCAGCCGGGGAAGGTCGGCTCGTGGACGACTACCAGGATATCGAGGTGGTCGCCATCCGGCGCGAGTGTGTGCTCGATGTAGCCGTAGTCAGTCGGGTAATGAACGGATGAGTACAGCACGCGATCGAGCCGAAAGCGGCCGATCGACTCGTCGAACTCGTACTTGTTGCGGCTCCCCTTTGGGATTTCGATAAACGCGTCAACAACGCTGCGATCTGTTCCCATCTGACTCTCAATCACCTCGTGGCGTGTCGCCGTCACGATGCCGATACATCACAACCGTGACATCGCTGATCGTTACCAGTCCTTCGGACACCATGTCGTCAAGTATCGGCAGAATCCGCTCGATGCGCTCGGCGCTGTCGACGATATCGACGACGATCGGCAGATCCTCCGAGAGGCGCAGTACGCGCGCGGTATGAATCCGCGAGTGCGCACCGAATCCTTCGATGCCGCGCACGACCGTTGCGCCGGCCAGTCCTTCGCGGCGGGCCATCTCAACAATCGCCTGAAACAGTGGCCGACCGTGCCAGCTATCCGACTCTCCAATGTAGACGCGGAGACGCTTGCCAGATTCCTGCATCGCGCTCATCACCGCCTTCGCATCCTCGGCCATCAGAGCACTCGCCCGACAATGATGCCGAGATAGACGGCGACCAGCCCGGCGACGAGCGAGCCGGCACCGTTCAGGAATGCGCGTGCGTATTCACCCGTCTGAATCAGCTGCATCGTCTCCCAGGACCAGGTCGAGAACGTTGTGTAGCCACCGAGGTAGCCGGTCGCGACCAGTCGGCGCGTGTCGGGTGAGACGATGAACCGATCCTGCGTCAGTGTCATGAAGAAGCCCAGCAGAAATGCACCGGTGACGTTGATCACAAAGATGGCGAATGGTCCGGGCCCGGCCACGGTATTGATCCAGCCGGAAAGCAGATAGCGGCTGATCGCTCCTGCGCCACCGCCAACGCCGACAAGGATGAGTCCCATACGCTCGTCCAACTCCATCGCTCAACAGCCTGGCGCGTTGCCTGCTATGGCACGACGGCACGCTGTATCGGTCAGGAGTCATCGGCACTGCTGCGGTTCGAGCGACGATAGCCGCCCCGGTGGACCCCACCACCTGCGCGATTGTACCCAACCTGCATCCTATAGCCGCGTCGTGCTTGACAGCCCCAGCGATGACGCTAACATATCTGCATTGGACGATATGTTGATGCAGGAGGTCAGCAGATCACCATGGAACAGCTTCTGCCGCTTATTCGCAGCTTCGCTGACGAAAGCCGCCTCCGCATTCTGGACGTGCTGCTTGAAGGCGACGCGACCGTTAACGAGCTGTCCGCGCGGCTCAATCTCCCCCAGCCGCGTGTGTCATCGCATCTGGCTATCCTGCGCGAGGAGGGAATCGTGACCACCGAACAGATCGGCCGCCAGCGTACCTATCACGTGGACGCCGAACGCATCCGCCCGGTCCTTGACGCACTCCAGTCTGCTCAGCAAGCGGGATCAGCTCGTCCAACACCACCACGCAGCGCCCAGGCCGAGCGCCTCGTCCGTAACGACGTTCCGATTCGTCAGGCACGCACCTGCTATGACCACCTGGCCGGCGTCGTCGGCGTCCAGCTCATGGACGTCCTGCTCGCCCGCGACTGGCTGGTGCTCGACAGCGACGACGGCAAGCGCCAGCACTATCGCCTGACCGATACCGGCCGTAACGCGCTCGTCGCGCGTGGCGTCGATGTTGACGGCGCTGAGGCAGCACGCCGCCTGCACGCCTTCGGCTGTACCGATTGGACCGAACGTCGCCACCATCTCGGCGGCGCGCTCGGCGCAGCCGTCCTCAGCGCGCTCGTTGACGCCGGTGTCGCCACTCGCACACCTGGCACCCGCGTCGTCGCTATCACCGGCTCGCTGTCTGACTGGCTGGCATAGAGGCGGCCCTCACCCCCCTGCCCCCTCTCCCAATGCTGGGAGAGGGGGTGTCATGGGTCGGTGCAGCGGCTGCCGATCCACGGCAGCAACCACCGTCGCTGTCGACTCCCCCTCTCCCAATGCTGGGAGAGGGGGCGGGGGGTGAGGGCCGTCCTCCACACATGGCAAGATTAGCGGCGGACTGACGATATGGTCCGCGGAGTTAGGGAGGGCATGAGCACGAGCACCCCGGGCGAGCAGTCAACTGACGAACCTCTGGATCAGGCGGAGCTGCCCGATCAGCACGGGCAGATGGGACAGGACGACTTCCTCGTGCCTGGCCCGACGCCCGAGTCGAACGCTGGTATGGCGCGCTGGGGTATCACCTGGCTGGTCTTCTCGATCCTGCTGATGCTGCTCATGCTCGGAATCACCGTCGTCTGCTACTTCATCGGTACCTGGCTCAATCTCGGTTGACGCGATGCTCTCGCCAGGCGCGGATGTGCTCGGTGTGGATCGGGTAATGTCCCCAGGTGTCCAGCCGCAGTCGCCGCCGGAAGCGCGTTTCGGTTGCGATCGCTGTCTCCGGCACGCCGGCGAGATAGTCCAACAGCCGCGCGTGCGTCGATTGGTGCAACTCCAGTACCTCTTCCAGCGACAGCGCCGCGCGTCGTTCGGTCATCGAGGCGTTGAATGCGTCGATCCCGCCCCAGCGTACTGAGTAGCGTTCTGGCCGACCGCCTTCCAGGATGGTTGGCAGATGGGTGAGCGCCTCCTCTTCCCACCAGCTCACGTGAGCGAGAATGTCTCGAACCGACCAGTCTTCAACGACACCGGGTGTTTGCATGTCCGCCCCAGTCAGGCCGGCGTATGACGCCGTGAACTCATCCCATCGTGTGCTGATGCGCTGGAGCAGCTGTGCGTGGTTCATCATTGCCATCCTGTTGCTCACGCCGAATGCTACGTATCTGGATCGTAACGGTCGCGCGATCCGGTCGGCTGCCCGACCCGTGCGCCCGAAGTCTTGAATCTGCGGACGAATATCGGCGAGTTGCGCAGTTTGTCGGATATCCGCACTCCGTGAAATGACATACAATACGCGTTGGCCGTTTCAAACTGAATCGAACCGGCAGGGTACGGATCGCGCGTGCCGCGTCCGGAGGTAGAGAAGGAGCCAGGGTGGCACAACTGACCGGGGGACAGGCGATGGTCCAGTCCCTGAAGAAACATGGCGTCGACACGATGTTCGTCCTGCCGGGTGTCCAGCTCGACAACATCTTCGACGCGCTGTACGACGAGCAGGACAGCATCGCGCTGTACCACACGCGCCACGAGCAGGCGACGTCGTACATGGCTGATGGCTACGCGCGGACGACCGGCAAGCCGGGTGTCTGCCTGGTCGTGCCGGGTCCGGGCCTGCTGAACGCCATGGCCGGCCTCTCGACCGCGTACGCCACGAACTCGCCCGTCCTCAGCATTTCCGGCCAGATTCAGTCCGACCTGATCGGATTCGGCCGCGGCGTTCTCCACGAGATCCCGAACCAGCTGGAGATGATGGCGTCGGTCACCAAGTGGGCCGCGCGCGCCAACAATCCGGAAGACGCCCCGGCGCTCGTCCGCGAGGCGTTCCAGCGCATGCTCTCTGGCCGCCCGCGCCCGGTCCATCTGGAGATGGCCCCGGACATCATGGGCAAGCTGGCCGAGGTAAGCCTGCTCGATCCGGCCGACGTGCCGGTTGAGTCGGGCGATCCGGACAAGCTGGAAGCTGCCGCCAAGGCGCTCGGCCAGTCCAGGAAGCCGGTGATCTTCGTTGGTGGTGGCGTTATGGACGCTACTGAGGAGCTGCTGGCGCTCGCCGAGATGATCCAGGCGCCGGTCGTCATGTCCTCGAATGGCCGCGGCGCTGTCTCGTCGCGCCACTATCTGGCGCAGAACATGCTCGCCGGTCGTGAGCTGTGGAAGGACGCCGACGTCATTCTCGCTGTTGGCACGCGCCTGTCGCAGCCGCTCGCGCAGTGGGGCACCGATCCGGACTGGACGCTGATCCAGATGGACGCGGACGAGGAAGAGATCGGCCGCAACCACGAGCCGACGATCGGCATCCTCGCCAACGCCAAGGCCGGGCTGGCCGAGCTGGTCGAGCGCACCGGCAAGTACAACAGCAAGCGTGAGTCGCGTGAAGACGAGCTGACGGCGCTGCATGGTCGCCTCGACGACCTGCTGCACGAGATTCAGCCGCAGGCAGCCTTCGCCGACGCCGTCCGCGCCGAGCTGCCGGACGACGGCATTCTCGTCGCCGAGAGCACGCAGGTTGGCTACTGGTCGAGCAATGGCTTCCCGGTGTACGAGCCGCGCAGCTACCTTACCTCGGGCTATCAGGGTACGCTCGGCTACGGCTTCGCAACTGCACTCGGCGCGCAAGTTGGCAACCCGGACAAGCGCGTCATCTCGATCAATGGCGACGGTGGCTTCATGTACAACGTTCAGGAGCTCTCGACCGCCGTCCTGCACAAGATCCCGCTGACGACGATCGTCTTCAACGACAACGCCTTCGGCAACGTCAAGCGCATTCAGCAGGAGAACTACCGCGGTCGTACGATCGCCAGCGATCTGCTGAATCCGGACTTCGTCAAGCTGGCTGAATCCTTCGGCATGCTCGGTCTGCGCACCGAGACGCCGGACGGCCTGCAGGACGCGATCAAGGAAGCGTTCAAGCACGACGGCCCGGCGCTGATCGAAGTTCCGGTCGGCCCGATGCCGAACCCGGGTCGCGTCACCGGTTGGGGCGCGCCGCCGAAGAAGCATCGCAAGGACTGATCGCCAAATCTTCAGCGTGCATCGTCATTCGCAGCCCCTCTACCACAGAGGGGCTGCTTCATCACCAACGGAGGGCACATGACTGAGCTACGTGAACTTCTCACCCAGCATCGCAATCACCGCCGTGATGTGTTCGCCACGTTGCAGAATGTCCCCGCCGAGCGGATGAGCGCCGAGACAACCTGGGGCGGTGGGCCGGTCGATGTGCGCTTCATGTTCCTGCGCTTCGCCGACCATGAAGAGGAGCATGAGCTCTCGGTTCAGACGCGGCTGATCGAAGCGGGCTTCCAGCAGACCACTGCCCAGCGCATCCTCGCCCGTGCCGAGATAACGCGCGGCGATCTGCTCAGCGCGCTGGTCGGCCTGACCGACGCCGACCTCGATCTGACGCCGCCGGGCGAATGGCCATTGCGCCGGACGCTCGCCCACGTCCTCACCGTCGAGCGTTCGTATCGCGTCCAGACCCTCTATTCGATTGAATGCTTCAACGCCGGGCGGGAGTTCGACTTCCCGCCGGAAGAGATGCGGCCGCCGTCGATGGAAACGCAACTCGACGGCACCCTGTCCGACTTCATCGCGCGGCTCGACGTTGCACGCGATGAAGCGCTCGCCGCGCTCTCCGACATCCCCGACGACCTGTTGTCAGTGCCGACGATCTGGTTCCAGCGCCCGACCGATGTGCGCATGCGCCTGATGCGCTTCGCCCATCACGAGCGCGAGCACACCGCGCACATCCTCAAGTGGCGCGAGCAGGTAGGCCGACCGCCGACCGAAGCGCAGCGCCTGCTCGGCCTCGCCTGGCGCGGCCGTGGCGTGCTGGAAGGCCACCTTGTCGGCGCACCTGGCAGCGTTATTGATGCGGCCCCTGAAGGCGAATGGCCAATCCGCCGCCTCCTCACGCACCTCTCCGACACCGATGTCTTCCTCCGCGACCGCATCCTGGGTGCGACGCCGGTAGGGTGAGAGGGTGTTCGTAGCCACGTGGGGAACAGGATTGCTGGGGCAATGCACATTCCTCATGTAGGGGCGTATTGCATACGCCCGTTTGGCCCACGAACACGTCGGCGCGTGTCTCTCGGTCGGTTTGGCGATAGCAAGGAATGCAATGCACCTGCGTCGTATCGATTCTAACCGGGCGTATGCAATACGCCCCTACATGGGAAAGATGCGTCGCTCATAAGAGGAACAAGGGGCGAGGTCCTCGTGCCGCATCGCCCCAATCCTCTGTCGTCCTACATCCGGCTTGCGGCGACGATGCCGCCCTTCATGACCAGCGAGATCTTGTCCGGCTGGCGGAGGATGCCGACATTGTCGAGCGGGTTGCCATCGACCAGGATGACGTCGGCCCACTTGCCGGCCTCCAGCGTGCCGGTCTTGTCGCCCCACTGCAGCAGCTCGGCGGCGGTCTTGGTTGTGGCGACGATGGCATCCATCGCCTTCATGCCGGCGCGGACCATCAGGTCGACTTCGATCGCGTTCTCGCCCTGGCGGTTGAACGGCGTGCCGGCGTCTGTTCCCATCGCGATCTTGACGCCCGCCTTGTACGCGCGGTCGAAGCTCTCCAGGTGA
>JBDHWD010000071.1:0-16143 GCA_039810005.1 Thermomicrobiales bacterium
GAGGACCTGCACTTCGCGGCGTCGCGGGTCGACGAGATTCACGGCCGGAATACCGAACGCGAGTGTCTTGCCCGAGCCGGTGCGCGCCTGACCGATAAGGTCGTGGCCTTCGAGCAGCGGCTGGAGAGCCTGCGACTGAATTGGTGTTGGGGTGGTCATCCCCATGTTTGTGAGTGCCTTGTGGGTCTCCGGCCGCATGCCGAGGTCGCCAAAGGAAGTTGCGCCCGTTTCGCGGGCAATCGCAATGGTCAAGAGTCTATTCCTCTATGCTGCGCAGCGCTTCTCTGTATCTCTGGTGTTTGCCGCACCCGGACAATCTGGGCGGCGACCTCCGCGCTGCGCGATTGAGGAGGAACACTTGCAGTACACGTCAGGGGAAAATGTGGTCGTGTACGCCCACAACCTGTCTATTCTATCATGGGTGTCGAACACGTCCGCACGGCAGGCAGGCTCGTGCCTGACTGCCGACGGAGAGGAGCACGCTGATGGCCGAGACATTTCGTGGGACAGTACGCGCGCCGGAGTTCCCCACCGGCCTCACCTGGCTGAACGTCGACGGACCTCTGACGATGGCCGGGTTGCGCGGCAAGATCGTCATCCTCGATTTCTGGACCTATTGCTGAATTAACTGCATTCATATTCTCCCGCAGTTGCGGGAGCTTGAAGCACGATTCCCCGAGCATCTGGTCGTTGTTGGTGTCCACTCGGCGAAGTACCCGGCCGAGCGTGAGGATGCGCACCTTGCCGCAGCCGTGCAGCGGCTGGAGCTCGACCATCCGGTTGTCAACGATGCCGAGTTCGCCGTCTGGCAGGCATACGCCGTGCGTGCTTGGCCGACGCTTATGTTCGTCGATCCCGAAGGCAAGGTGATCGGCAAGAGCGAAGGCGAAGTGACTGCCGACATGCTCGCCCCGCTCCTCGAGAAGATGATCGAGGAGTTCGGCGCAGATGGGCTGCTGACCGGCGCACCCGTTCGCGGAACGCAACCGGAGCCGCCAGAGACGACGCTGGCGTTTCCGGGCGACGTCGCGGTTGGCGAGACGGGCAACCTGTACATCGCCGACACGAACCATCACCGCATCGTTGAGGCGCAGCCGGATGGGCTGATCCTGCGGACGTTCGGCAACGGCCTGGCCGGATTCGCCGACGGCGCGGCGGACGTAGCGATGTTCCGCGCGCCGCAAGGGCTGGCCTGCGACGGTCAGACGCTCATCGTCAGCGACACCGGCAACCACTCGATTCGCCGCGTCGATCTCACGAGTGGGGCAGTCGAGACGATTGCCGGTATCGGCGAGCTGCCCGCCAGCTATATGTCTGGCGGCGACGCGCTCGAAACCGGGCTGCGTTCGCCCTGGGGAGTCACGATCAGCGCGGGTGTGCTCTACATCGCCATGGCCGGTTCCCACCAGCTCTGGGCGCATCGGCTGGGTGACGATCAGATCCGTCGCATGGTCGGGACCGGACACGAGGATTTGCGTGATGGGACGCTGACTGCCAGTTGGCTGGCGCAACCAAGCGGTATCGCGGTTGCCCCGGATGGCGCATCGCTCCTGTTCACCGATTCCGAGACGAGCGCGGTGCGGCGCGCTGACATCCCCGGCTATCGCGATGGCATGGTGCGCACACTCGTCGGCGAAGGGCTGTTCGACTTCGGTGACATCGATGGGCCGCGAGCCACCGCCCGCCTGCAGCACCCACTCGGTGTCGCGGTCGATCCAGAAACGGGTGTGGTCTATGTGGCTGACACCTACAACAACAAGATCAAGCGCATTGATCCCGCAACCGACGACTGCGTGACCTGGCTCGGGGACGGCAGCGCCGGCTTGCAGGATGGCTCGGGGACGGCAGCGCGATTCTTCGAGCCTGCCGGTCTGAGCATCGTCGATGGCACGCTCTACATCGCCGACACTAACAACCACGCCATCCGACGGGCGCGGCTGGATGATGGGCAGGTCGAGACGGTGGATATCCGCGAAAGCTAGCGGTCGCTTGCGGGTAGCCGGACGACGAACGTGGAGCCATTGGCGTCGCTACTGACGCCGATGGTCCCACCGTGACGCTCAACGATCTGCCGCGCGATAGCGAGCCCCAACCCGGCGCTGCCATCGCTGCGCGCGTTGTCGGCTTTGTAGAAGCGCTCGAAGATGTGCGGTAGATGCTCGTGTGGAATGCCAGGGCCGTCGTCCGACACGAACAGCTCAACGCCATCTTCGAAGCGAACACCGACGCGCACTGTGCCGCCTTCAGGCGTGAACTTCACGGCGTTGTCCAGCAGGATATCCAGCACCTGGCGGATACGGGCTGAATCGACGTCGGCAACGACAGGATCGGGCCCAGCCTGATAGTCAATCGTGATGCCCGTAGCGGCCACACGCCTTGCTGCGACGGCAGCGCTGGCGATGTCGCGCATATCGGTCGGCGCGCTGTCCAGCAGCAGATCCTCGTCCTCGCGGGCCATCAGCAGCAGGCGCTCGACCAGTTCATGCATTCGTTGCGATTCGCGCTCGATCGCGTCCACGCTCTCGCGCGCTGTCTCTGGATCGTTGAGCGCCCACTCGCGCAGCATCCGGGCGTAGCCCCGGATCGACGTCAGCGGCGTCCGCAGCTCGTGGCTGGCGTCGGCGGTGAACTGTCGCTGGCGTTCAAGTGACTCTTCCCGCTCGCGGAATGCCACTTCCAGATCAGCCAGCAGGTCGTTGAATGTCGATGCCAGCCGTCCCAGCTCGTCGTTCGGACGTGACACCGGCAGCCGCTGCGACAGATCCTCCTCGCTGATGTTGCGCGCTGATCTGACGATTGCGTCCACCGGCGCAAGCGCCGACCGGGCGAGGATGTAGGCGCCAGTGACGGCCAGGAGCAGGCTAAGCGGTATGACGATGGTCGTGATCGAGACGAACGGGATTAGCGATTCCGCGGTTGTGTCGTACGACTTCCAGACCTCGATAACACGTGCCGGAGACTGTGCGGCAGTGACCGGAACCGCATGGACACGCAGCTCATGTTCGTCGACCGTGACCGCCTGATTCCCCGCCAGGACATCGCGCCAGATCGCGTCCCGTTCGGCAGTATCAAAGCTGCCCATGCCGGCCACCGGGCTACCGGCCTCACTAATGATCTGTCCGTTGATGTCGCGAATCACGACGTAGGTGTCGTCTGCTCCGAGCTGGGCGCGCTGCTCTGGCGTCGGCAGCGTGCCGCTTTCCAGCATCCGCACCGCTTCGACGCTGCGTGCCTGCACCGTCTCGCGCACATTCGCTGTCACCGCGCGGATCGTGACGATGAACATCAGGCCGAGGAGCAATGCGCCGATCGCAAGGATGACGAGCGCGTTGAAGAGGGTGAGTCGCCAGCGAATGGACATGCTCTCGCTACCTGCCGCGCAGACTGAAGCCGACGCCGCGGACCGTCCGGATCAGGTTTCGCTCGCTCTGGCGATCGATCTTGCGGCGCAGATAGCCGATGTAGACGTTGACCACGTTCGGATCGACATCCAGCGCGTCCCGCCAAACGTGGTCGAGGATCATGTCGCGGGTCAGGACCCGCCCGGCGTTCTGCGCGAGATACATGAGCAGATCATATTCGCGTGCCGTCAGCTCGATGTCCGCATCGCCGCGCCGAATCTCCCGTGTGGCCGTATTGATCGTCAGGTCGTCGATGCGTAGCACCTCGTCCGTTTCGTAGCGCCGTAGCACCGCCCGCATGCGCGCCAGCAGCTCGCTGATGTCGAATGGCTTGGTCAGATAGTCGTCCGCGCCGCCGTCGAGCGCGCGCACCTTGTCGCGGGCACTGTCTCGCGCGGTCAGCATGATGACCGGCGTCTCGATGGCGCTCGCGCGGAGCTGCCGCAATACCTGCTCCCCATTGATGCCGGGCAGCAGGATATCGAGCACGATGATCTGCGGGTCATGCTCGACAACCGCCGGCAGGGCGGCATTGCCATCGGTGACGACGCGCACGTCCATACCGCGATGCTCCAGCTCAAGCTGCAGCAACCGCCAGATTGAACGGTCGTCCTCGACCAGCAGCACGCGTAACCTCTGTTTCATGACAACAGAATACCCGCGCCCGTCGTGAAGCAGCTCGCTCTAGGCATCAGCAGTTCGCCGGTTGAGCATCAGCGCAAGGAGGGCCCGCACCATCCAGCACGCCAGCACCAGCATCACCGCGCCATTGACGGCATGGAGCGCCCGCACCGCGCCAGGACCAGCGTTGGCGAAGCCGTATTGCGCCTCGAACAGCACCAGCAGGGCGAACGACGCGACGATCAGCCGCACGCCAACACGTCCCAGCAGCGCTGGAATCCAGATCACCATCGCGCCAATACCGACGATATGACCGAGGCTCTTGTGGTCGGGCCAGCGGGTTGGATCGTCGAAGACGGCCATGCCGGCCAGAAAGAACTGTCCCAGTGCGCCGGCAACGAACAGCAGCGTCAGGATCAGGATGACGGAGCGCGCCACAACGACGCGGATGCTTTGCGTCGTTGCCGATGGTATTTCGCGCCGCGTATGAATCTCGCCAGTAGTCATGGTCGAGCCTTCCTTTCAGGAGTGTGATTGTCGGGAGCTCTTGGCAGGTTTGACCGAGGCTTGTTGACGGGGATGGACGAGACGATCGAGCCAGCTTGGCATCCACCAGTTGAGGTGGCCCATCAGCGCGACGGCGGCTGGGACGAGTACTGCCCGAACGATCGTAGCGTCCAGCAGAATGCCGGCTGCCAGCGCGGTTGCCAGCATCTTGACGTCGGTCGCCGGGACCGCCGCCATCGAGACGAATGCCAGGAACAGAATGATCGCCGCCGTCGTCACGAGCCGCGCTGTGTGGCTCATGCCGCGCACGACGGCCTCATCGGTCGAGCCGGTGTTGTCGTACTCCTCGCGCATCCGCGCCAGAATGAACACCTCGTAGTCCATCGACAGGCCGAAGAGGAACGAGAACACCATCAGCGGCAGCCAGCTCGGGATCGCGCCAGTCGCCTCGATGCCCCAGATTTGCTCGGAGCCGTAGCCGTGCTGCCAGACCAGCACCAGGACGCCATAGGCTGCGGCAACTGTGATGCAGTTGAGCAGCACCGCCTTCAGCGGCAGGACGATCGAGTGGAACGCCCGGACGAGCAGGATGAATGTAACCGCCAGCACAACAGCCAGGATCAGGAAGATGTTCCCGTAAACGGCGTCGATGAAGTCAGCATCCGCGGCGAACGCCCCGCCCACGCGCACATCCGAATGCTCGCGGGCAGCATCGCGGACGGCCTCCAGCGTCGTGCGGCCTGCCGGCGAGCTGCCGTCGGCCTCGGGCAGGACGAGCAGGATGCTCGATCCGTCGCTCTGCCACCCATTCCCGATGGGCGCGATTGTCGCTGCCACGCCATCCACCTGCGCGAGATCGGCCGCCACCGCTTCAGCGCTTCCACCATCGACAAGCACCTCAAACGGCGTCACGAGCCCGGCGGCCATTCCGGCGTCCTCCAGCGCGATCCGCACATCGTCGTCACCGGCAAACGCGCTGCTGGCCGGTGAGGCCAGCTCCAGCTGGAAGGCCGGGATCAGCAGAAGACCGACAATCGCGCTTCCGGCGACCAGCGCGACAACCCGGTGGCGAACGATCAGCCTCGCCCAACGCGCCCAGAGTCGGCTGGTCTGATCGCCAGAGCGGATCCGCGGCCAGTCCAGACGCGGACCGATCGAGCCGAGGATGACCGGCAGCAGCGTCAGGGTCACGGCCACGCTCACGAGCGGGATCAGCAGTCCGCCAATCCCGATGCTGCGCAGGAACGGCACTGGCAAGGCGACGAGCGCCAGCAGGCTGATAGCGACGGTCGTGCCGCTGAACAGCACGGCATGTCCGGCGGTCTCCATCGCTCTCTGGACCGCGGCTGTGTTGTCGCGTCCGGCGGCGCGTTCCTCACGCCAGCGCGTGACGATCAGCAGCGAGTAGTCGATCGCGACACCCAGGCCGATCAGGGCGACCAGGAATTGGATCAGGAAGCTCACGTCAGTCAGCGATGCCAGCCCGTAGATGAGCAGAAAGCAGGTCAGGATCGAGATGCCGGCGATGATGACCGGCAGGATCGCCAGGAACGAGCCGAACACCCAGAGCAGGACGAGCAGCGCGCCACCAGCACCGACGAGCGTCTCGATCAGGACACCAGTTCCGCCTTCTTCCGAGTTCGCCTCACTGTCGGACAGCCCGGAGATGCGCACCTCCCCGCCGCCGACGCTCGCACCAGCGAGCGCCTGCTCGACCGCAGCTTCGTCCGGCGACGGCCCGTTCCCGGCGTAGCGCGGATAGATCAGCCCGAACGTCGTCCGTCCGTCGTCTGACACGAATGCCGGGTCGCCGGTCGATGCCCACGAGACACTGCGCGTCTCTGGAGCAGCCTCGGCGACGCGGTCGAACAGGTTCCCGATCTCTTCGCTGACATCGGGAGTATTGACCGTTGTCCCCTCGGGCAGCCTGATCGAGACGATGTACGGCGCTGCGAATCCACCGCTGCCGAAGCGGGCGAGAATCTCGCCATTCACCTCGGTACTCTCGCGACCGGGCAAATCGAAGCGTTGCGATAGTGCGTTCGTTGCCGGCCCAGCCGCAACCAGACCGGCAACGGTGATCGCCAGCCAGGCAAAGGCGATCAGAAGCTTGTGACGCAGAACGAATCGCGTCAGCACGGCAATACTCACCGACGAGGCCCTCCACTGAGAACGCAACCAGAACGAGCTCAGGCGTCGCGCCGATGCGGCGCTTCATCTGATTCCTGTTCAGTGTCGGGAAGTTTCGTAAGAGGAACGTAAGAAGGGCGGGGGTGTGGGAATGGCTGGTGAAGCATGACAACCACAGGTCACATTCTAGGGGTGTTTGCCATACGGGCCATGCCGGGGGCTGACCGGGCGTATGCAATACGCCCCTACATTGGGGACGGAATCACACCCGATGACACGTTCCACGACACGGCAGACCAGCGCAACGGACACGGCGATGTAGGGGCGTATCGCATACGCCCGGTGAGCCCCCAGCATGGCCCGCAAGGCAAACGAACCGCACGTGGACGCAGGAGAAGCGGATCGCCGCCGGCTGTCCTCGCGGCGGTTCATGACAGAGGAACGGGCTGGCTGAAGAACTGACAAAACCGGAGAGGTCACCGCAGGCACGTTGAGCGGTGACAGCGCTACTCCTCGCGCTCGGTACCGCAGTTCGGGCAGACCTTCATATCCGGGCCGAGGACGGCGCGGCAGGTTCGGCAGTGGACGTAGCCAGCCGGTAGGGCGTTGTCGTCGGCAGCGGCCGTCTCAGGCGCATCATCTGCCGTCGGCTCAGGCGCGGGCTGCTCCGCCGCGGGGGTGGGCTCAGGCATCGCCGTTGCCTCGCGCGGCAGGACGATGTGCGGATCGGTATCGCTCATCTCGTCGGCGAGGTCGGCGTCCGGCTCCGGATCGGTTGTATGCGACGACTCAGTCACGATCACCGGCCGCGTTTCGTGGGCTGCAGGTTGCTCGCGCGTCGGTGGCTCGGCTTTGTAGGCGGGATGCTCACCGCGTGCGGACACCGGCACTCGTGGCGGATTCTGCGAATCGCGCGCAGTATTGCGGCCGCGACCGGCGATCGGCGTTTCCACGGTCGTGTAAATGCGCGGGTCGGTCGACGAGAGTGCATAGACCCGGTAGCCGGTCGCGAGCACGTAGATCAGAACCGGAATCGCGATGATTGCGGCGATGAGCAGGATCCAGCCGATGTCGTTCAGCAGGAAGCGCGTGACGGCGGATTTGTCGAGCGATTCCTCATTGATGTCCGAGAGCAGAAACAGGCGGATGTATTGCAGCGCAAACGACAGGACCAGCGCGCCGTTCAGCGCAGCCACGCCTGCACCGAGGACGCGAGTGATCGTGTTATGCCGGGCTGGCGCGAGCGTCGCGCCGAGGCCATAGCCGAGGACGAAGGTTGATGTGATCAGGAAGATCATCGCGACCAGGAACGATCCGGCCCCACTGGTCAGCGATGTCATATCAGCCAGGTCGTTACCCCAGGGCCGCGCCCAGTAATCCGAGATGAGCACGCCGAACAGGATGCCGAGCGTGACAAAGAGCTCTTTCACCGGCCCGCGCCAGAAGCCGATTGGCGTCAGCAGCAGGATGAGCAGAACGAGCAGGATGTCGAGCACGAGGTAGATCGACATGCAGTATCCAGCACCTAACCATGATCGACCGAAAAACCTGCCAGCTGCCGCGAACAATGCCGTTGCGGACGAGCGCCCCGAGTCTAACACGATGGCGGTATTCGACCTGAAGCAGCGGCATTATTGCGAATATCGCTGATTGATATACTTTGCGTTAGTGTGGCGGTCGTTTTCGCCCACGATTCCGGGCGATATTGGACCCGGGCTACTCATATCTGGAGAAGGGAATCCATCTATTGAGCAGGAGCAGACGCTCCCGCTCCGGTGATCGCAGCCAGCGAGACCAGCACGAATTGGCGTGGCGGCGCATCGATCTGCACCTTCATACACCGGCCTCAATCGACTATCAGGATCCGGATATCACCTATCTGGACATCTTGCGCAAGGCCGAGGCACGCGGTGCGGACATGATTGCGTTTACTGACCACAACACGGTCCGTGGCTATGCGAACATGTGGCGGGAAATCGAAGACCTTGAGCTGCTCGAAGCACTCGAACGCCTGTCTCCGCCGGAACAACGCAGACTCGACGATTATCGACGGATTCTGAAGCACATACGGGTATTGCCCGGATTCGAGCTGACCGCAACGTTCGGCTTTCATATCCTCGCGATCTTCCCTGAGGGCACTTCAATCCGCCAGATCGAGCATACGTTGCTGGAGCTGAACGTTCCCGAAGATCGTCTCGATATGGGAACCAGCGAAGTCGGCGCGACTGTCGATGTGCTGACGGCATACGAAACATTGAATCGGATCGGTGCGCTCGTCATCCCGGCGCACGTCAACTCCACCCATGGCGTGGCGATGCAGAACCTGCCGTTCGGCGGGCAGACGAAGATCGCATTCACCCAGAGCCCGTACATTGACGCACTCGAAGCGACGGATCTGGATTCCAGCAGTCGACGCAGCACGGCGCGCTTCTTCAACGGCTCCAAGCCGGAGTATCCGCGCCGGATGCACATCATTCAGGGATCCGACGCGCACCGGCTGAATCGCGATCCGAATCGCGAAAGCAACCTGGGCGTCTGCGATCGGATGACCGAGGTACTGGTGCCGGATGTGTCGTTCGCGGCGCTGAAGGAGCTGTTCCGGTCGGACAGCTTCAACCGCGTGCGCCCGTATCGACCTGAGCACGACCCGTACGACTTCATCCGGATCGCGCGTGCCGAGGGCGAGACAATCGTCCAGTCGTTCCACGAGCTTGTCCCGCGGCGCGGGCGGCTCAGTCCGGTCGTGCGCGACGCGGCGGCGTTCGCCAACGGCAATGGCGGCACGATCTACGTCGGAATTTCGGCAACGCCGAAGGACCCGGTTGCCGGTGTCGAGAACGCGCCGGAGCAGGCGCGGGCGATCGCCGAGGACCTGGCGCGCTACATCACGCCACAGATCACCGGCAGCATCGACATTCAGGACACAGAATCGAAGCAGATCATCGTCGTCCAGATTCCGGCCGGCGACGACATGCCCTATGCCGTCCTGCCGAGCACCATCTACGTTCGCCAGGAAGGCGAGACGACGGTCGCGATGCGCGACGAGATCGTGCAGCTCGTCGTTGACGGGCTGAAGATCGAGCGCGGCGAGCTCCCCGAGCTCGTCTCGGAGCCCACGCGGACAGTCGATACCGATCCGCACGCCGACGCGCATGATGAAGCGTCAGAGCCGACGCGATCACGAAGCTCACGCCGACGGGGCCGGGGACGCAGCAGCCAGTCGCATCCCGCTCCGGCAGAACAGTCAGGTGAGCAGCCGCTTGTTCACGAAGATGCGGCGAGCGAGGAGCCGGAGCCGGAGCCGGTGGCGTCGGTGTCACCGGCACCAGTTGCTCGCGACATCGTTGTCTGTAACGACATCCCGTTCCCGCGCACCGGCGTCGAAGTCGTCGACACGGTTGAAGCGGATGGTGTCATCTATCACGCCATGCGTGACCTGCGGAACCTGAAGATCGTCCACAATGTCACCCGCGATTCGGCGCGGCGACTGTGGCGCTATGCGATCACCCAGCTTGAGCTGCATCCTGCGCGCGCTGAGGATGTGACCTGGCACGGCGATCGTGGCTACTGGAAGGCGTACAAGCCGCGCGGCGGCGACGTGCGCTACAACCTCGTTTATCGGCACGATGACCATCTGCACGTCTTCTACGGCGTCACCGACGAGGGTCTCGATGATGAGTGGCGCGACGTCATCCCGCCACGCTATCTGTCGCGCTCGTCGTCGAACGGCGACGAGCAGGAAGACGATACCAATAGCGTCGTATCCGAGACTCCGGCAGCGCCGGATCAGGCGGCCTACGAACCGCAGAGCGCGGAAGCGGCAGTCGCTGAGCCGACGACTGAGGTGATAGCAGCCGATGCCCCGGACGATACCGACGGCAGCGCACCCGCTGCTGCGCCGCAGAGCGACATCCAGCCTGTACCGTCGGAAGACCCACAGACGGAGGAGGCAGCGTCACCCGTTGCCCCTGAACCGGAGGTGGCCGCAGAAGAGGCTGTGAAGCCGAAACCGGTACGGCGGCGGCGCAAGCCTGCGGCAGCGAAGACTGACGAGCCGGCAGTGCCTGACGAGGTTGCCCCGCAGGCAGCCGAGGAGGAGCAGCCGGCAGAACCTGAGCCGGAGCAGCCGAAGCCAGTCCGGCGACGACGGACGGCGACGAAGAAAGCACCGGAAGTGGAAGCTGCTGCGTCCGCGGACGAGCAACCGTCTGCCGAGGCCACACCACCGGCTGAAGCCGAGGTGGAAGCGCCGAAGCCAACGCGCCGTCGTCGACCGACGAAGAAGGCTGCTGAGGCTGAAGCGTCTGCGGCTGCCGAAGCGTCTCCAGAGATGTCTACAGCTGCCGAGCCAGCCGCCGCTGCGGCCCCGGACGAGGAGCCGGAGAAGGCCAAGCCGGTCCGTCGTCGACGCCGGGCGACGCCGAAGGCTGAGGCGACGCCGTCCGAAGAGTCTGACCGACCCGCCGAGGAGTAGGGCGATGGAGAGCGACCGGCTGCGCACGCGCGTCGGTACCGCCGCGTGGTCCGATCACCCCGAGTTCTATCCGAAAGGAACGAAGCCGGGGGATCGGATCACGTACTACGCGCAGCAGTTTCCGGTGGTTGAGGTGAACTCCAGCTATTACTCGATCATGCCTGAGCGCAACTACCGAACCTGGGCGCAGAAGACCCCGCCCGGCTTCGTCTTCAATGTCAAGGCTTACGCGACGTTGACAGGACATAAGCGTGACGAAGAGGCGACGCCGGAGATGTTTACCGCCTTCCAGCGCTCGTATCAGCCATTACGCGATGCCGGGAAGCTCGGCGCGATCCTGTTTCAGTTCCCTCCGTGGTTCGATGACAACAGCCTGAACCGCGACTGGATCGCCCGATGCGTTGATGCCATGGCCGGTGACCTGCTGGTCATCGAGTTTCGGAACCGATCCTGGCTGACGCCGGCCAGACGCGACGGCGCGCTCGACTTCCTGCGCAGTCTCGGGCTTGCCGCGGTTGTGGTGGATGAGCCGCAGGCAGGGCAGGGCACGGTCCCGCTTGTCCCAGTTGTTACCAATACGAAACTCGCCTATATGCGTTTGCATGGCCGCAATGCCGAGACGTGGGCGCGGCCCGGTGCGACGACACGCGAGCGGTTCAATTACCTCTATTCACAACAGGAGATTAACGATCTTGCTGCGGTCGCCCGGACGCTTGCCGGCCAGGCGGACGAACTCCATATCCTTTTCAACAACAATGTTGAGAACTATGGCGTCACCAATGCGCGCATGATGATTGACGCGCTCGAACTGACCGATTGCTGGTATCCAGCTCCGCGGCAGAGCATGCTCAATATCTAGACGCAGGCAGCCGCGTAGCAGGGGAAATATGGCTCATCAGGCTGACGCATCCCGGACCGCCCCGCAAGCGCTCGACGACGCAGTCGAACGCTTGCGGACCGCGCTGCGCCTGGCGCTTGATGGTCGGACGGCTGACGACTTCGCCGCGCGAATCTCCGGAGATGACGACCTGGCCGGCATCGGCCGGGTGCTAACAGCGGTGCGCACGCGCCTGACGATTGACCGCCTACTTGGGCGGCTTCCGGGGCGTCGCGATGGATTGCCGGCAACGCCGCTCGGCGCTTCCAGCGCCGTGCGACCGAACGAGGCTGTCCACCTGATCGCCAAGGTCGGCCTGGATCTTGATGTCCTGTCGATCGCGCAGTTGCTGAATTCATCGCCGGAGCACGTGGCCGGCAGCCTCTTTGCGGGCCGTCGTGCGCTGGATCGCCCGATTGGGAGTGCCTGCAGCCGGTTTGCCGAGGCGATTGGTGAGTACTCCGATCCGTCGGCCGATCCTGACGATCGTGTCGCGCTGATCACCCACGCGCGTGTGTGCGACAACTGCCGCCAGGCAATTGACCGCTCGCAGAACGTCGATGCGTGGTTGCAGACGGAGATGGACCGCCTCGGCGTTACAGCCGAAGCCGCGCCGCTCACGCCACACAAGCCGTCAATCCTGCGCCGCGAGGCCGTCATGCCGGTGCTGCTTGTTGCTACGGTCGTCGTTCTGCTCGTTGGCGGGCTGGCGGCGTTCGACTGGCTGACCACCCGCTCCAGCGCCGGAGTCTCGGCGTTGGCGGCGCAGACAAACGAGCGCTCCGGCTGGCTGCTGGTGGCAGGATCACGCGGGGGCGTCGATGCGCAGAATCTGGAAACCGGGCGGCGTCACGCGCTCATCGCCGCGCCTGATGATGCGTCGCAGTGGCCGTTGCTATCGCCGGCAGCAGACCGCGTCGCGATTGTGCGCCAGGAGCCGTCGTCGCCGTCCGAGCCGGTCTTCAGTGTCAACGTCTTCGACCTTGAAGGCAATCTCATTGGCGCGCCAACATGGACCGGCGAAGCCGGCTATCGCTGGCCGGTCGGCTGGCTCGGCAATGAAGCCCTCCTGATGCTCGAGGGTCCGATCATGGCGAGCGGGGAGACGATCGACGCATACAACGCTCGCCGTCGCACCGAGACACGCCTCGTTGCTGTCGATGTCATTAGCGGCAACGTTCGCGAGCTAATGCAGGGCGACATCGGCTACGCCTCCGCATCACCGGATGGGACGCTCGTCGCGGTCGTGAACATCAGCGGCTCGGGTTCTCAGATCGGGACCTTGACTCTCTTTCCTGTCACGGACAGTGGTCTCGGAGAGCCGGTTCGGTCAATCGATGCCGTGGTCGGCGCGTTACAGTGGTCGCCGTCCAGCGACACGGTCTACGCTGCCGTCGTTCAGAGCAGCCAGGCCGACGCGCCTTTCGATTATGCCGATGCATCAATCCTGGCGATCAATCGGTCTGGTGAGACCGCAACGATCTTCGCTGACCGCCCGGCCGGCGCAGGGATTATGCCGGTGTCGGTCAGCCCGGATGGGCACACAGTCGTCGTGGCGGTCGGTCAAAGCGACACCAGCGCCGTGACGTACTGGCGCGTCGATCGACAGACCGGTCTGGAGACTGAGCTGCCGGGAGATACCGATGACGGCTGGCCAATGTCGGGCGTGTGGTCACCGGATGGCACCGAGCTGGTGATGCCGGTTCGGCGACTCTTCTCACTCATCCCTGACCGGCACTCGGCGCCCGTGCCCGGCGGGGACGTTGGTGCAACGCTGGTCGGCTTCGACATCTCCGGAAAGCGCGAGGTCGTCGGGGGCTGGCTCGATACATCCAGCCGTCTGCTCGCCTGGCTTCCGGCGGATCGGATCGCTGCGCCTGAGGCGGATCGCATCCCGGACGACCCGACGATTACCGCACCGGAGCCGATCCGCACGGCCGGCCGCGTCCTGCAGACGAGTGCCGATAGCATCGCCTCACCGAATGGTCGCTACGTGGTGCTCTACGATGGCGATGCCAACATGTCCGTCATCTGGGATGTGCAGACCAGCTCCTGGCGACAGGTGAGCGGCGGTTCTACCGATTTCTCGTGGTCGTCGGACAGCCGCATGATCTTCGGAACGGTGCCATTCTCTGACAGCGCGAACCGGCTGGTCGGGTTTAGCGCCACGAACTTCGATGTCATTACGGCTCTCGACTTCCAGCGCTTCGACCCGATCGGAATGGTCGACAGCGTCAATGCGCGATATGCGCGGCCGTTGCTGTCGCCGAGTGGCGCAGCGATGTCATTCTTCGTCGAAAACGATGTCAACCACGAGGTCGGTCTGTGGGTCGCACGCTGGGGTAGCCAGCCGCAGCGAGTCGCGAGTTGGGCGATACCAACTGACGCCATCCCGTCGATTCCGGCAGAGGCTGTCTGGGTCTCAGATGACACGCTGTTGTTTGCGCGACCCGACGATTGGGACAGCGGCATGCCGCGCCGCGCCACGTTGCTGCGTGTCGTGCTCGGCGATGGTGCTGCGAAGGTCGAGCCGCTGGTTCAGCTCGATGGACGTGGGAGCGATCGCGGGGTCGTCCTTCGTGATCTCACGATGAGCCCGGATGGCACCCAGCTCGCCTACCGCGCGCGCCACTACCGAGCCTATGAGCCGGACCGCAATCTGCGGGATACAGTCGCGGTAGTTGAGCTAACGGACCTGACGTCATCGATCGAGCTGACCGGCAGCGGCGTCGGCATCGGCATTTCCTGGTCAGACGATAGCCGCTGGCTGGCAATCGGCAATAGCAGCCACATCATCGTCGCAGCCAGCAATGGGCGGATCGTCCGCGATGTCACTCCGGACATCGCCGGTGCAGCTCATCCGGTCTGGGTCGGCAACGAAGTCTGGTTCAGCGTAGCCAACCAGCAAGCGCCACTCTGGCGCGTTGTCGTCCGCGAGTGACAAAACGACAGGCCGCCCGTTGAAGAACGGTCGGCCTGTAACATGTCGTTAAAGCGATAATGCTAGCTTGAGGCAGTCATCCCCTGCTGCTCCGCCGACTGCTTGGCCGAGTCGGCAGCGTCCTGGGCGACCGTCTGCACCTTCTCGACGACGTCCTGGGCCTTCGACTGCGCCTGCTCGACGATCTGGTCGCGCGCCTCGCCCATCAACTCGTTCTCCTTCTGGGTCTCGGGAACGAGCATGCCGATCGCCATCCCAGCTCCGACGGCGATCAAGCCGGCGACGAGCGGGCTCTGCTGGAACATGTCCGACATCTGGGTGCGGGCGTCGGCCATCCGTTCCTGCGCCTGGTCGCCCCACTCGCTGGCCTGGTCCCCGAGATGGCTCGCTTGGTAGCTCATCTGCTCCGTCATGTGACCGGCCTTCTCCTGGACGGCATCGGTCGCGTCGCTGACCGCGTGCATCGCTTCGTCCATTTTGCTGGACTCGCCGTGGCCGTGTTGCGACATGTAGCGCTGCTCGCGCTCCGCATAGCGGTCGAAGCCCGGTGTGGCGTAGTAGCGCCCCTCGGCCAGCGTCGTATGACGGCGCGGCTTGTAGTACGACTGCTGCGTCCCGCCCTTCGAGCGGTTCATCCACAGCCAGCCGAGACCGATGCCTGCGAGTGCGGCCGGGACCGGGTTCTGGCGGACCGTATCAATGACACTGCCGCCCGTCGATGACATCATGTACTGTGCTCGGTCGCTCACGTTTTCCATCGCCTCCTGCGCTCTACCGATCGTCGCGTCCCGGACGGCGTCCTTGGCCTGGGCCTTGAGGGCGTCCGGGTTCAGGCGATCCTGAATCTCGTCAATCGTCTCGCTCATGTTTGCCCGGGTCGCCTCGATTTCGTCGCGAATCTCGTCCGGGTCGTCCGCGGCCGTGGCGTCGTCAGTTCGGGCCGCATCTATCCGTCGGTCAGGGGCGTTCGGTCTCATGACACCTGGCGCTTCGCCCATTCCTTGTCCTCCTTCAGCGTCTCAATCGTCTGTTCGGGGGCGGGGCTGGTCTGCTTGAGCTGGTCGAGCCCCATCTTGATCAGGATGCCGCCGATGATGGCGACCAGGACGCCGACGATCAGGGCGGCGAGCCACCAGTCGACTGCCTTGCCGAGCAGCAGCACGGCTGCGGCGACAATCGCGAGGAACCCGGC
>JBDHWD010000072.1:0-16012 GCA_039810005.1 Thermomicrobiales bacterium
TGCTCGGCGAGCGATTCGGTGCCGCCGAGGCTGACTGCGAGGTGGCAGATCTTCAGCGCGTTGAGGAAGGCGAACGCCTCCGCCTCGCCGCCGCGCACGTCGAACGACACCATCGCGCCCGGCGCGAGGCATTGACGCTGGTAAACGTCATACTGCGGATCGGATTCGTCGATGTGTCCGAGGTAGTAGACCTTCTCGACCGCCGGGTGATCGCGCAGGAACTCGGCGATGAGCTTGGCGTTCTCGGTCTGCTGGACCATCCGGATCTTCAGCGTCTCCAGACTGCGCAGCATCAGCCAGCCGTGGAAGGGCGAGAGCATCGAGCCGAAGAATGTGCGCAGCGCCCGCACCGGTGCCATGACCGTCTTCGAGCCGAGGCAGGCACCGGCAATAAGATCGCTGTGGCCGCCGATGTACTTGGTCGCCGAATAGATCACCAGGTCCGCGCCGTGCTTCAGCGGCTGTGACCAGACCGGGCCGAGGAACGTGTTATCGACAGCCACCGGGACGTGCCGCTCAGCGGTTGAAAGTGACCGCGCGATTGCTGCACAGTGGGCGATGTCGACCAGTGCGTTGGTCGGATTGGCTGGCGTCTCGATGTAGATCATGCCGACCGAGCCGGGAGCAAGTCCGGCGACGGCTTCTTCCAGCGCTTCCGGCCCTTCTCCGGCTTTGAAGCCAGCGGCCTTGATGCCGAAATCAGCCAGCACATGGCGGATGAAGTGGTCTGTACCGCCGTAGAGCGGCTCCGAGTGGACGAGCGTGTCGCCAGGACGCAGATAGGCCAGCATCGTCGTTGTGATCGCTGCCATGCCGCTAGCGAAGACCGCGCACGACTCTGCCTCGTCCCAGATCGCCAGCCGATCCTCGACGATCTCCAGATCCGGGTTATTGATCCGGCTGTAGATCAGCCCCGACTCCTCGCCCGCGGCCGGCTCACGCAGACCGTAGGCGACCTCGAAGAACGCCTTGCCGTCCTCGGCCGACTTGAAGACGAAGGTCGACGTCTGAAAGATCGGCGGCTTGAGCGAGCCCTCCGACCACTCCGGTCGGTAGCCGTAGCTCATCATCAGGCTTTCGGGCCGTAGCGCATGACCGTCGATCGACGTCTGCGCATCCGATTCGCGCTTCTCCATCGCATCCTCTCCTGTCGCTACCACGCGGCACGACGCTTCGATTGCGGGATGTATGGCGCAAGCATACTCCGCGCAGGCTGTTAGCGGGTCCCCCGCATAATTCGCTCCGCGCGCTTGTCGGCCTTGTACTCATTAACCACGAGAATCGCGTGAATCACCCCCGGCACCCAGAACGCCAGCGTCAGAAAGAAGTTCAGCACCGCCTGAAACGGCTTGCCAGCGAACAGCACCGCGACGGGTGGGAGCAGGATGGCGAGCAGGTAGAGCATGGGTGGGTATCCTTTCCTCATGGAGCGCCTGAACGCTACTTGAGAACCATGAAACCAGAATACGCGTCGTCCGCCAGGTTGTCGCGAACAAACATCCTCTCGGCGTGATCGCGCGCAGTGCGTTTACACTTCAATAATCTAGGGGCCGTCCAGCGCATTATCACCTGTGATTGGTACGTGCATACTGTCCTTGACTCCCCACCACCCCACCATGTACAGTACCCGCGTGCAGCCGCTCGGCTGTGGTATGTGAGGGTGTCGCGCAGACGATGGTCGCTCGATTCAGGAAACCCAGGAGCCCCAGGCGCGGCTGATTGAAAGATCAGCCAACTTGACCTGTTGTGCTTCGTTGGTTTCTGGAGTGACCTGTGACATCTTCCGATTCTTCGATTTCCACGATCTGTACATCTCAAAAGACTGAGGTGCTCTCGCCGTTGACGGTCGCTGTGTTGCGTGCCGTGACGGTGGCGATCCCCCTCCCTTCCCCTCGTTGCGTCAGGCGTCGCGCCTGACATCACGCTGTCCGCCCACGCTGGGCGCGACACACAGGTGATGTCTGGACGCTGACGATCCTGACGAGCGTGTGCTCGCGGGAGAGGGTTCTTTTCGCATGCCGTTTGTGGTCTGCGACCGAGTGATGAGGACGAGGTGAATTCGTTGGCAGCCCCGAAGCTGTGGGACAAAGGCTATGACGTCGATCCGCGCATCCAGCGCTTCGAGGTTGGCGACGATCTGACCTGCGATCAGAAGCTCGTCGTCTCCGATGCCATCGGCTCGGTGGCGCACGCGGCCGGTCTGGTGAAGATCGGTCTGCTGCCGGTCGAGACATTCCAGCTCCTCCGCGCAGAGCTGGCTCACATCGTCGATCTGGCCGAGCAGGGCGAGTTCCAGATGTCGTCCGAGGACGAGGATGTCCACACCAAGATCGAGAACTGGCTGACCAATACGCTCGGCGAGCCGGGCAAGATGATCCACACCGGCCGCTCGCGCAACGATCAGGTCGTGGTTGACATCCGGCTGTTCACCCGCCAGGCCATCTTGCCGGTCTACGGCGCGATTCTCGATGCCTGCGAGGCGCTGCTCGATCTGGCGCAGCGCCACGCGACAACGCCGATGCCAGGTTACACGCACATGCAGCGAGCGATGCTCTCGTCGGTCGGCGTCTGGGCTGGTGCCTACGTCGAGTCGCTGCTGGATGACCTGACGCTGCTCGATGCCGCCGTGGCGCTGTCCGATCAGTCGCCGCTCGGCTCGGCTGCGTCGTACGGCGTTGGGCTGCCGCTCGATCGCCAGTACGTGTCCGACCTGCTCGGCTTCGCCAAGGTGCAGAACAACGTGCTCTACGCGCAGCATGGGCGGGGCAAGTTCGAGCTGGCGATTGTCCAGGCGCTCGCGCAGGTCATGCTCGACCTGTCGAAGCTGGCGCAGGACATTCTGCTGTTCACCACCTCTGAGTTCGCCTTCTTCAGTGTCGATGTCTCGGTCACCACCGGGTCGAGCATCATGCCGCAGAAGAAGAACCTGGATGCGATGGAGCTGCTGCGCGGCAAGGTGCATGTGATCGCGGCGATGCAGCAGCAGATGCTCACGATCCTCGGCGGCACGCCGTCCGGCTTCAACGCCGAGTATCAGGACACCAAGCGCCCGTTCATGGAGGCGCTCGATCTGGTCGAGTCGTCAGCGGTGGTGGCGGCGCTGAACGTGTCGCAGCTGACGCCGAACGAGGAGAAGATGCTGGCGGCCTGCTCGCCGGATCTGTTCGCGACGGATGTTGCCTACGATCTGGTGCAGAAGGGCGTGCCGTTCCGCGATGCCTACCGCCAGGTTGCGAACATGCTCGACGATCTCGCCGAGTTCGATGTGCAGGCCGTCCTGGCGATGCGAACGCATCAGGGGACGAGCGGCGACCTGCGGCTCGACGTCTCGGCGGAGAAGATCGCCGAGCGTCGGACGCAGCTGGCCGAGCGCGAGGCGGAGCTGGCGGCGATTGCTGCCGGTCTGCTCGATGGCAGCGCCGCCGACCTGCCGGGAGGGGCCGACTGACGATGATCTGGCATGCGTCTTCCTGGCCGCTAGCCCTCCCGGACCCTGGCAAGGGGAGGTGGTTCCCGCTGGCGAGACAGCCCATCAAACCCTGACCGGCTCGTGCCGGTCGCGATGCGGCAACAGCGGACAGCCTCCCCGATTAGAACGAAGCAACTTCGATAGACGTGTGGGTCGAGATTGCTCGGCCTGTGAAGATGAAAAGAGCGATTGAGATGATCGCGGAAGGAACCATTCAGATGACGACGATGTGCCCGGAGTGCGCTGCTGAGATCGAAATGTCCGACATCATCGTTGGCGAGATCGTCCAGTGCACCGACTGCAGCAGCGAGCTCGAAGTCCTCTCGACCAGCCCACTCGAGCTCGGCCTTGCGCCAGCCGAAGAGGAAGACTGGGGCGAGTAGGGGACGGGCGGCCCTCACCCCCCGCCCCCTCTCCCAACGTTGGGAGAGGGGGAGAAGCATTCGACGAGGTTGACTCTTGAACATGGCAGCCGACAGTACAACAACGCGACACCCCTCTCCCCGCGGGAGAGGGGCCGGGGGTGAGGTCTCCCCATGATCCACCTCCTCGCCCCCCGTCTCCGCGTTGAGGAGCGATTGCTGATGCAGGCGTTCGCCGAGCGCGGCCGTGAGGCTGTGCTGCTCGATGCGAAGACGCTGTCGCTGCCGCTGAATGACGTTCCTGAAGGCATCGCGGCGGTCGTACTCGATCGCGATGTCGCGACCGGTGATCGCGCCGTGCTGGGGGCGTTGCTGGCGGCGAACGGCGCTGTCGTAATCAACCGGACGGCGACGACGCGCTTGCTGGCAGATCGGCTGGCGCTGGTGCGCCATCTTGTGCTGGCGGGTGTGTCGGTGCCGGAGACGGTCGTGGCGTTCGGCGAGGATGCGGCCATTGCGGCCGCGCAGCGCATCGCCAAGCCGGTGCGGATCATGGCGCAGCAGGTGACGCCGTGGCTGCCGGATGCGGTCGCTGCGGATGACGATGCGGCTGAAGCGGTTATCGAGCACCGCGCAACGCTGGCGCACGAGACGCTCGTCCTCGTTCAGCACGCGCCGGTGGGCGCGGCCTGGCGGGCGGCGGTCGTTGGTGACGAGGTCGTGGCGGTCGGTGCCCTCACGGCTGAGGGCTTTGGCGCGTCGGATGATGCGCCGGTGGGGATTCAGGTGGTTGTTGAGCAGGTAGTCTCGCGGCTCGGCACCGGTGTCTATGCGGTCGATGTCGTCGAGACACCTGCTGGCCCGGTCGTGACCGGCGCGGGCAATCTGATCGAGTTTCGCACGCTGCAGCAGGCCGGCGTTGATGTCGCCGGGCGTATTGCGGCGTTCACCCTGTCCCAGATTGACGGAGGATCTTCAGTATGACCAGCCTTGCGACATCCACAGTCGTCGATATTGCGGCTGGGCTGGTCGAGATCCCTAGTCTCTCGCGGCAGGAATCGGTGGCGGTGACCTGGCTGGTCGAGCAGATGGCGATGCTCGGCTACGACGCGCACGTCGATGGCGCGGGGAACGCCGTCGGCAGCATCGGAACTGGTGACCGCGAGATCATGCTGCTGGGTCACATCGACACGGTGCCGGGGGACGTGCCGGTGCGGATCATCGATGGCGTGCTGCACGGGCGCGGCGCGGTCGATGCCAAGGGCCCGCTGGCGACGTTCGTTGCTGCCGGGGCGCGCGTGCTGCTGCCGGAAGGCGTGCGGGTGACGGTGATTGGCGCAGTTGGCGAGGAGTCGTTCGGCTCGCCGGGTGCGACCTGGCTGCGCGATACGCGGTCCGCGCCGGATGCCCTGATCATCGGCGAGCCGAGCGGCTGGGATGGGGTCGTGCTCGGCTACAAGGGCTCGGTGTCGTTGACCGCGACAGCGAGCTGCCCGTCAAGCCACTCTGCCGGACCAGACCCGACCGCGCCGGAACTCGCCTTCGCCTTCTGGCAGCGCTTGCAGCAGCGGCTCCGCGAGCACAACGGCGACACACCTGACGGCTTCTCGACGCTGAATGCAACGCTGCGGTCGTTCAACGCCAATAGCGACGGCATGATCGGGGTCGCCACGCTGGAGATCACGTTCCGGCTGCCACCGGGTACGACAATCGCCTGGGTGCAGGAGCAGGTCGGCTTGCTGGCCGAAGGCGTCGATCTGTACTGGGAGCCGAATGCAGAGGCGTATCGCACCGACAAGCGCTCGCCGCTGGTCGCGCCGTTCCTGGCCGCGATCCGGGCCGCTGGCGGGACGCCGAAGCTGAAGGTCAAGACCGGCACGTCGGACATGAACGTCGTCGGCCCGGTCTGGAGCTGCCCGGCTGTCGCCTACGGCCCCGGCGATGCCCGCTACGACCACACCCCCGACGAGCAGATCCCGCTCGACGACCTCGAGCACGGCGTCACGGTGCTGACCGCCGCCATCGAGCGCATCGCCCAGACGCTCTCTGTTGGTGCTGCATGACCTACATAGCAGCCACTGATTTTGGATCTACGAGCCACCCCCCTCTCCCACCGGGAGAGGGGGGCCGGGGGGGTGAGGTCCGGCTCGGCGTCCTTGTTTCGCACCTGCGCGAAGAGGAGAAGCTGATCATCGCCGCTGCGGGCGAGCTGGGCGTCACCACACAGGTGATTCAGGATCGGACGCTGGCGCTCGACCTGTCTGCGCCGCAGCCGCCGCAGGTCGATGTCATTCTTGATCGCTGCGTGGCGCACACGCGCGGCGGCTACGCGCTGCGGATCTTCGAGTCCTGGGGTGTCCCGACGATCAACCCGAGCGCGACAGTGACGACGTGCGACGACAAGGTCCTGATGTCGTTGGCGTTCGCGAGCGCCGGTGTTCCGGCGCTACGCACAGCGGTTGCATTCACCGTCGAGAGTGCGCTGGTGATCGGCGAAGAGTTTGGCTACCCACTGATCGTCAAGCCGGTGACCGGCTCCTGGGGACGACTGCTGGCGCGCGCGAACTCGCCACAGGATCTGCGAGCCATCCTCGAGCAGAAGCGGACGCTCGGCGGGCCACAGCATGGCGTCTTCTATTTGCAGGAGTACGTCCAGAAGCCGGGGCGCGATCTGCGCATCTTTGCCGTTGGCGGGGAGGCGATCGCGGCGTCATACCGCAACGCCGAGCACTGGATCACGAACGTAGCGCGGGGCGCTGTCTCGACGCCGTGCCCGATCACCGACGAGATCGCGGCGGTGACACGCGCTGCGACTGCCGCGGTTGGCGCTGAGATCGCCGGCGTCGATCTGGTTGAGACGCCTGATGGCCTGAAGGTCATTGAGATCAATGGCGGCGCGGAATTCAAAGGGCTGCGGGGAACGACCGATGTCCCGATCGCGCACGAGATTGTTAAACACGCCATCTCGCGCGTCGCAGCCAATCGATAAGCACATTCACAGAGGGTTGGGGAGAATAGATGACGAGTCTTCAGGCCAGCATTGTTGGCGGGTCAGGGTATGCGGGCGGCGAGCTGCTGAGATTGCTGCTCGGCCACCCGGAGATTGAGGTCAAGCAGGTAACGTCGCGGTCGCTGGCCGGCAAGCTGGTGACGACATCGCATCCGAACCTGCGCAAGCGCACGACGCTGAAGTACACCGCGCCGGATCAGCTTGATGAGTGTGACGTTCTCTTTGTCTGCGTGCCACATGGCGCGTCCTCACCAAACGTCTCGGAGTATGTTGAAAAGGCGAAGGTCGTCGTCGATCTGAGCGCCGACTTCCGGTTGCGCAACGCAGCCGATTACCCGACCTGGTACGGCTGGGATCATCCGCGGCCGGAGCTGATCGCGAAGACGGTCTACGGCTTGCCGGAACTGCACCGCGACGAGATCCGGCAGGCGGACTACATCGCCAGCCCGGGCTGCAACGCGACGGCCAGCATCCTCGCACTCTATCCGCTGGCGGCCAGCGGCCTGCTCAACCCGGCGATGCCGATCATCGTTGACGCCAAGTCCGGCTCCTCCGGTGCCGGTGGCGAGTCCGGCCCGGCCAGCCACCACCCGGAGCGCAGCGGGGTGATGCGCGCGTTCAAGCCGACCGGCCACCGTCACTCGGCTGAGGTGATTCAGGAGATTTCCGTCAACGGCTTCTGCCCGCAGGTCAGCTTCACCGGCACATCGGTCGAAGCGGTGCGCGGTATTCATGTCACCGCGCATGCGTTCACCACGGAGCCGGTGACAGACAAGGATCTGTGGAAGATCTATCGCGGCGTCTACGGCAAGGAGCCGTTCATTCGCATCGTCAAGGAATCGACCGGCATCCATCGCTCGCCGGAGCCGAAGATTCTTTCCGGCACGAACTTCTGCGATGTCGGCTTCGAGACTGACCCGCACAGCAATCGCGTCGTCGTCATGTCGGCGATCGACAACCTGATGAAGGGCGCGGCCGGTCAGGCGCTGCAGGCGATGAACATCCGCATGGGCTTCGAAGAAACGCTCGGCCTGGAGTTCACCGGTCTGCATCCGCTGTAGTCAACCAGTGTCACGCTCACCTCTCCGTTCGCAAGAGAGGGGTGTACGTGACTCGGTTCGTATGAACGATGGTGGCCTCACCCCTCCCTTCGCAGGGGAGGGGCAGGGGGAGGGGTAACTGGGAACATGCTCGTTATCAAGCTCGGCGGTAGCGCCGGAATCGATCCAGCCGCAACGCTCGACGACCTCGCCGGACTCTGGCCGGGCGAGCGCATCGTCTTCGTCCACGGCGCGAACGCCGCGCTGGACGCGTTTCAGCGCCAGGTTGGCCACGAGCCACGGCTCGTCACGTCGTCAACCGGACAGGTCAGCCGCTTCACCGACCCGGAGACGATGGACGACTTCCTCGCCATCTACGCTGGGCGGGTGAACAAGCGGCTCGTTGAGGGCTTGCAGATGCGCGGTGTCAACGCGGTCGGGCTGACTGCGCTGGATGGCGGTATCGCTCGTGGGCCACGCAAAGACACGATCCGGATCGTCGAGGATGGCAAGCCGAAGGTGCTGCGTGGCGACTACGCCGGCAGCATCCGTCAGATCGACACCCGCCTGATCGATCTGCTGCTCGACAACGGCTACCTGCCGGTCCTGACGCCACCCGCCGTCAGCCTGAACGGCGAGGCGATCAACGTCGATGGCGATAAGCTGTCGCTGCGGCTGGCCGAGGCGCTGAACGCGACCGCACTCATCATCCTCTCCAACACCGCCGGATTGCTCGCCGACCTTGACGATCCCACCTCGCTGGTGCGTGTCATCAACACAGGCGACCCGGCCAGCGTCGATGCCGCGATGACGGCGGCCGGTGGCCGGATGAAAAAGAAGGTGCAGGCCGGCATCGACGCCGTCGCCGCCGGTATCGGCCGCGTCGTCTTCGCCGATGCCCGCATCGACCAGCCGGTGTCTCGTGCGCTGGCAGGCGAAGGCACGGTTGTGACGAACAACGATGGCCTGTAGGGGCGTATCGCATACGCCCGTTCTGCCCCCGATCCGCCGGGCCGACAGCCACGACGTTCTATTGCCTTGCTGGATGGATGCGGATCTAGCCAATAGTCCCAGGGTCGGGTCCCCGTGCCAGATGGATGCGCATCTGACCGGGCGTATGCAATACGCCCCTGCATGATGAACGTGTGCCGAATGTGAAGGAACGAATGATGACGACGACAGCCGATATCTATGCCGCCGACAAGACGTTGCAACCGCCGCTGTATGCGAAGCGCGAGGTTGTGCTGGCGCGCGGCGAGGGCGCGACGTTATGGGATGTGGATGGCCGCTCCTATGTCGACATGATGAGCAACTACGGCGTGAACATCCTCGGCCACGCGCATCCTGCCGTCACCGAGGCGATCACGCAGCAGGCCGGGGCGCTCATCAGCTGCCATCAGTCGTTCGCCAACGATGTCCGCGCTCAGTTCCTGGAAACGCTCACCGGAATCGCCCCGGAGGGTCTGAACCGCGTATTCCTTTCTAACTCCGGTACCGAGGCGATTGAAGCGGCGCTGAAGTTCGCCCGTGTCGTCACCGGTCGCGAAGGCATCGTCGCGGCTCGTGGCGGCTATCACGGTCGCACGATTGGCGCGCTGGCCGCGACGGCAGAGAAGAAGTATCGCGAGCCGTTCGCCTCGATTCTGTCGGCGGCGACGCATGTGCCGTTCAACGATCTCGATGCGCTCGAAGCGGCGATCGACAGCACGACCGCGATTGTCATCCTGGAGCCGATTCAGGGTGAGGGCGGCATCGTCGTTCCCGATGCTGACTATCTGGCCGGTGCGCAGTTCCTGGCACGCTCGGCCGGCGCACTGCTCGTCATCGACGAGGTACAGACGGCGCTGCGCACCGGCGCGTTCTTCGCCTGCCAGCACAGCGGCATCACGCCGGACCTGCTGGCGACGGCCAAGGGGCTGGCCAATGGCGTGCCGATCGGCGCGACGCTGATGACGGAGGAGATCGCTGCGGCGCTCGGTGGCGGCGTGCACGGCTCGACGTTCGGCGGCAATCCGCTGGCCTGCGCGGCCGGGCTGGCGACGATCGAGGCGATTCGCACCGAGGGCCTGCTGGAGCGCAGCGTCACGCTTGGCGACCGCCTGCGCGACGGCATCGCTGCGCTGAACCATCCGAAGATTCGTGCCGTGCGTGGACAGGGCCTGATGAGCGGCGTCGAGTTCCGTGTCCGCGTTACGCCGGTGCTGAAGGGCTTGCAGGATCGCGGTGTTCTCGCGTTGCCGGCCGGCAGCCTCGTCATCCGCCTGCTTCCGCCGCTTGTTATCACCGAAGAACAGGTGGACCAGACCGTCGCCGCCATCGGCGAAACTCTGGACGCGCTCGGCTAGGCGAGCGACGTTCCCGGCGACACGCCCGCTGGGCCGTGCCTCGGTACGGTCCAGCGGGTGCGATTCGGGCGAAACCATTGCGCCAATGCGCACTCGTCGTTGATACTCGCCGTCACGATTACAGCTGAGCCAGGGGCACCTGATCTCGGCTGACCAGACTCCAACTGCGAGTCGGCAGAGATGGGTGCAGGTCAGTGGATGCCATAACGCTTATCGTCTTCCTGAGCGTAGTCCTCGGTCGCTTCATCATCCCGCTCTTTATCCTGCGTTATCCACTACCAGCAACGATCGCCGCTCTGGTCCTCGATGCGGCGGATCAGACGATCTTCCAGCTCTTCACCGACTCGGATCTGGCGGGCTACCAGTCATATGACAAGGCACTGGATGTCTACTATCTGGCACTGGCCTATATCTCGACGATGCGGAACTGGACAGGCGTCTATGCCTACCGAACCGGTCGATTCCTCTGGTATTACCGGCTGCTTGGATCGACGATGTTCGAGCTCATTGGTTGGCGTCCGCTGCTGCTCATTTTCCCCAATACCTTCGAGTACTTTTTCATCTACATTGAGGCTTTCCGCACGCGCTGGCGGATGCATCGGCTGACCCGCAAGCATATCCTGGTGGCTGCAGCATTCATCTGGATCGTCATCAAGCTACCGCAGGAAGCGTGGATTCATCTGTTCAAGCTGGATGTCACGGACGCATTTAAGGAGCATATTCTCCGCACGCCACTCGATGCTGGCTGGGGCGAGGCGTTTGGCAACAATCTCTGGATCTTCCCCGTGCTGGTCGCGATCGCGGTCGGCGGGGCGTGGCTCGTTCGTTCGATCAGTCGGGGCCTGCCGCCCACCGACTGGCAGACGACCTTCGATGCGAACCGCAACCATGACGAGTTTGCGCACGTGCAGTTGCGGCCGCTGGCCGAACGCCACTGGCGCGAAGGGCTGATCGAGAAGGCTGTGTTGGTCGCGTTGATGTGCATCATCTTCTCGCAGATGCTGCCGAACGTTGACGTTGGACTGTTGAAGATGAGCGCCGGCGTGACGTTTGTCGTGATTGCCAACGCAGCGATCAGCCATTGGCTGGCCCGCCGAGGGACGACCTGGCGCTCGTCCGCAGCTGAGTTTCTCGCGCTTGGCGTCATCAACCTGGCGGCTGGTCTGGTCTACATGTGGATCACGCCGGCAGGCGACGATCACATCAGCCGCTTCGCGGTACTCTTCTTCACCGCGCTGCTGACGCTGATCCTCACGCTCTACGACCGCTATCGCCCGGTGCTGGAGGCGCGGCATATAGCAGAGGCGCGGACGGCGGTTAGCGCGGCCAGGAATTCACCATCCATGGATGTGCCGCCCGCATCCGGCGAATGAGCGCGGCAGGCTGGACTTGTCGCAGCCGCGCCCAGAGCGCCGGCAGGTCCATGCGCAGGAGCACGAAGACCGCGACGACGCTGACAATCTGGCCGGCAATGATGAGTGCCCCACTTGCAGACATCGAGAAGATGTCGCCGAAGGATGTCACCGTCTGGCTCGCCGCCAGCAGCGTGGCGAGGTAGATACCGGCGCGACCGATACCGTAGGCGATGGCGCCGGGCGTCAGCGGCAGGCGACTGATTCCGGCAATCATGAACAGTATCGACTTCGGCACCGGCCCGATGGCGAACATCGCCAGTGTTGGCACGCTCAGCATTCTGCTATTGCGCACCCGCTCGGCGAGGCGCTCCGCATCGGCCCGCCGCCTGGCCGGAATGACACGCTCACCAAGCCAGCGGCTGGCGAAGGCCAGTACGATCCGCCCGGCAGTCGAGCCGACTGCACCGACGATCGCAACCGGCACAATCGGCAGGTCGTAACGCAGGACGAAATAGGCGAGCATTGCCCAGGTTGGGGGCGCAAGAACAGGCGTCGCGTTGAACAGCAACGCGAGCGCTCCGAGAACAAGCCATTGCCAGGGTTCGCCGGGAAGGATCATGCGGGGTCGCCTTTCGATCGCACGCCGTTGTCGGGAGCATCACGGGCGCCGTTCCCGCATCTATAACAAGATGCGGGCCGCCCTCGCGTTACTCGGCCTGCCGCTCACGGCTCCATGAAGCTGACGGCGCCGACCGTGACATCGGCGCTGGCCGGGTCAGTGGTGAAGATGGCGAAACCGCGCTCGCTAGCTCCGCCGGCCAGGAAGTCGATTGAGAAGTCGGCGCTCTCCACCTCCTCGCCATCCACCATCAGCGCGACGGTCACGTTGACGGTGCTGGCGGTCCGCTCGCCGATGTTGGCGATCTCGACCGGCAGCAGGAACCGATCCCGCTCGCGCCGGACATCTTCGGTGAGCGGCGTGACTTCGATGAGCGAATTCTCGCCATCGCCGCTCAGATAGAAGACACCGATCGCGCCGAAGAGGATGACCAGGATCGCGATGCTGATCGACAGCGTCACCCACTCTGCGGCGGTTCTGGTCGGGCTCCCCGACTCGGCCTCCTGGTGCGACTCGTCGCTCATACGGCAATTCTCCCGGCCGCGCCGCCGACCGTCGTCGGCAGGGCAAGCACGATGACCTGGGACATGACCGAGTGGAACGGCTCGGTGAAGTCGATCCGGTCGAACAGATAGAGGGAGAGAGCCGCGACCAGCAGTGAGACGACGTAGGCGGCGGTCGTCTCAGTTAGCGGCCGTTGAAATGGGCCGGGATTGTCGACCTTCATGCTCGTTCGGTCGAATCCGCTGACGAAGACGACGCCATAGCCGATCAGCAGCGAAAGCGCGACCAACGCCGCCTTGTGCAGCCAGGACATGCCGGCCGCGAGCATGACGATCTCGTCGGTCGGCGCGATCGAGACGCCGAGGAAGACACCGCCGATTGCGGTGGCGCCGAGGTCGTTGAACAGCGCTTTCCAGGGATGGTAGTCGGCGTCCGGTCCGTCATCGCCCTGTCGATCCTTGCCAGGACTAAAGACGACGGAGGACAGTGACGCTCCGATGCTGAGCGGGACGCTCTGGACAATGATCTTGCCGAGAATGCTATCCAGCGGGTCGGCCACGCTGATCCGGTTCAGGACGATGAGCACGACCGCTGACGCGACGACGCCGACGGATACCGCCTCGATCGTCTGCTCGACGGCCTGCCCCCATCCATGGCCGGGCCTGAATCCGGCGAAATAGGTCAGGCCGAGGTTAGCGACGAGTGTCAGGCCGAGGAGCAGAACGAGCTTCCACGGTTCGGCGTACGCGCCGATCCACCACATCTCCATCGTGAACAGTAGGGGGATGCCGAACAGGAACGCGCCCGAGAAGGCTCGGGCAAAGACAGTCATCTCGGTGCGCCACGGGTGCGCCAGCGTGTCGTCCACGTCCCTCCCCGGACCTCCTCGTCGTCTCGTCGTCAGTGCAGCGCAGCAGAGTCATGGTCGCGCGGTTCCGGGGCGGGCGCTTCATCACGCTCCCCGTCCTCCGACGATTCCGCACGAGCCAGCTGGCGCTCGCGCCGGGCGCGCCACTGGTATGCGCGCCGGAGGCGCTCAAGATCCTCGGCGCTATCGTCCTCAACGTCGATCAGCCGGTCGCTGGCCGACGCGACCGCGCGGATCAGTTCGTCGAGCTTGAGTTGAATCGCGACCGAGTCGCGGTTCTGCGAGTTCTGGATCAGGAAGACCATCAGGAAGGTGACGATGGTCGTGCCGGTGTTGATCACCAGCTGCCAGGTGTCGGAGAAGTGGAACATCGGCCCGCAGATGGCCCAGACGAGAATGATGAGGGCGGCAGCCAGGAAAGCCCACGGGGTGCCGGAAAGGACGGCGACCCTGGCGGCAAACCTGGAGAAGACGGCGCGCATGGCATGGTGTCTCCTGTTGCGAACACGCTATTGCGGGGCAAACTCTGACAGCCCGCCCTGCCTGCTGATGTACAGGCAAGAGCAATGCCGCCGATCAGTTCGGGATATGCAGGATGAGACGCGCGATGGTGAAGTAGATCACCAGTCCAGTTCCGTCGACGAGCGTCGTGATGAACGGCGCTGACACGACCGCTGGATCGACCCGCAGCCGACGCAGGGTCAGCGGCAGGACCGCTGCGACGAGCGCTGCCCAGATGACGATCAGGATGACCGAGACGGCGACGACGATCCCCATCTCGATGCCGACGTGCAGGGTCATTGCGCGTCCGAACGTCACCACCGCCAGCACGGCAGCCAGCATGACGCCGGTCAGCGCTTCCTTACGCAGGATCTTGAACATGTCCTGGAATCGAACCTGGCCGAGGCCCATCGCGCGGACGATCATCGTGACCGTCTGCGAGCCGACATTACCGCCGGTGCCAATCAGCAGCGGGATGAAGAAGGCCAGCGCCACAGCGTGTTCCAGCTCTGCCTCGAAATGGCGCAGGACCGTGCCGGTGTAGGCCTCGGCAATGAAGAGCGTCAGCAGCCAGGGCACTCGCCGCCGGAACAGCAGAAACGGCGTTGCACGCAAATATGGCTCTTCCAGTGGCTGTGAGCCGCCGAGTCGCTCGATGTCTTCGGTCGTTTCCTCTTCCAGAATGTCGGCTACATCGTCGGCGGTGATGATGCCGAGCAGTCGCTGCTCCTCATCCACGACCGGCAGGGCCAGCAGGTTGTGCTCGTTCAGCAGCCGGGCCGCCTCCTCCTGGTCGGCGGTCGCGGCGATCGTCTCGACATCGGTGATCATCAGGTCGCGGACCTGCGTCTCCGGGCGAGTCAGCACGAGATTGCGCAGCGAGAGCACGCCGAGCAGCCGCTCGTCGTCGTCCTGCACGTAGATGTAGTTGACCGTCTCTGCCTCTTCGGCAACACGCCGCAGGGCGACGACTGCCTGGTCGGCGCGGAGCTCCGGGCTGACTGAGACGTAGGCCGGCGTCATCCGTCCACCGGCGGTATCTGGCGGATAGGCGAGCAGCTCGCGAAGCTCTTCGGCCTCGATCGGCTCCATCGCGACCATGATCTGGTTGGCGATCTCCGGCACGACCTCGGCGATGACGTCGGCCGCCTCGTCCGGCTGCATCGCCTCAAGCACGTCAGCCGCGTGGTCGATCGACAGACGCTCCAGGACAGTGGCCGCGTCGAATGGATCGAGTTCGCCGAGTAGATCGCCGGTCTCCGTCAGCCCGAGGATGCCTGCGAAACGCTCCAGCTCTGGCGTACTGAGGTTGATGACGGATTCGGTGATGTTGATCTCTGCATCTGCAATGCGGCGTAGCGCAGCGAGAATCGCCGCGGGCTCATCCTGCGCGATGGCAGACCTCAGCAGATCCTGTGCATCGTTGTCGGTCAACATGTCATCTCCGATCCTGTCCGCTCGGTGGCGCAGTGGCACGGCCTACAATCATCCCACGATCTGCGGTGCCACGATAGACAGGAGCGAGCTTCGTGCCAGTCTCAAACGCCGAGCATCGGTTGCACGCTGCGATGGTTGGAATCGGCAATCCGTTTCGTGTCCTGACGCCCCGACGGCTCCCGATTCTGGCGGCAGCGCTCAACACCCCAACTCCCGTCGAGATTGCCGCTGCATTGGGCATCCCGTCCGAGCGCCTGGATGATGATCTTGCCGCGCTGGCGTCGGCCGGAATCGTCTCGCTGGTTCATGGCTGCGTCCATCCGTTGGCGCTCATCGTGAATGCGTCCGAAGTGGCAGCGGCCGATCATGTCGCGCGAGGCATCGGTGCGCAGATGGCGCACATCGTCGAGCATGCCTGGCCGCTGATCGAGGCAGTCTGGCGCAGCCTCACTATCGCCGAGCACGCGTCGTTCGCTGACCTGTCGTTCCTGCTCGTCGGTGA
>JBDHWD010000073.1:0-15858 GCA_039810005.1 Thermomicrobiales bacterium
GTGTCGAGATGGAGGAGGCGATCCTCCTCAACCGACACGACACCATCCTTCTTCTTCAACTCGTTCGCCTGGGCCGCGGTGAGTTCAGCGGCAAAGCCGTTCACCGAGTAGACGTACGAGTACATCTTGCTGCTGGATGCGCCAACCGCGGAGAGCGTGTCACTCTGCCGCTTGGCGAGGAAGCCTGCGTAGCCACGCACGCGCGAGCTGTTCGGATCGATCCGCGATCCGGGAGCTGGGCGTGTCGCCTGATAGCCCGGAATGGTGCCGTCATAGGCAACGACCGGTGGCTCAATCAGGCGAACGATATATGTTCCGTTTCGGGTAAATGGACCGTCTTGAACAGGCGCCCGCTCTGCGGCCATGGCAACCGGTGCCGCAGCGACAATCAATAAAGCGAGCGTCGTGAGAATCGCGATGAACTTTCTCACGTTACTACCCCCACAGGTAACAGTTTCGGTGTACTGCCGGGCGTTCGCCGGCCACACGCGACCACCGTGGCCGCGCTAGCTCCTTCGTCCGGGACACTCCTTTCCCCACTCCGCGTCCGGAACTGAAGAATCGACCGGTGCCGAGATGCTGATGCCTGCCACACTATGTGCGCACTGTCTACGGAACGTAGCGACGATCCGCGGCATGCTCCGGATACAATCTGGTACGACAGGCAAGTGATAAGTCTCGTGTTGGTCGAATCTGAGCGCATGGTACGGAACTTGTGCCTGCTCGTCAATCAGCCGCAAATATGAGGTAACCAAACGGTCAGATTCAGGGCGACAGAATGGGGAGGGAACGTGGTCGACACACTCATTACCGGAGGGCACCTGCTGACGATGCAGGGAGACGGCGCTGGCTTCATTGAAGACGGCGCGATTGCCATTGAGGGCCGCCAGATTGTGGCGGTCGGTCCGCGCGAAGAGGTTGAGCGCCATGGCAAGGCCGCCACGACGATCGACGCCACCGGCAAGCTCCTGATGCCGGGCTTGATCGACGCGCACACGCACTCACCGGCAGTGTTGGGCCGCGGCTGGGCGCAGGAGGTACAGCCCTGGATGGCATCGTCCTATGGTCCGCTGATGCGCCACGCCGATCGCGATGACAACCCACTCGGTACGATGCTGGCGCTGATGGAGGGCGTCGCAAACGGCACGACGACATTCGGGGACTACGCCGCACCGATGACCGATCTGCTCGTCAGCCACGACCGACTCGGCAACCGCGCCGTCGTCTGCGAGAGCATTACCGAGCTGAACTGGGACAAGCGCGAAGAGTGGGTTGCTCAGGGCTGGACACCCGGAGAGCCGACGCCGCTCGACCCCGAGACGGGTGAGCAGACGCTGGCGACGGCACTGGAGCTCTACGAGCGCTGGCATGGCCACGATGAGGGTCGCATTCGGGTCATCCTCGGCCCACACGCCGCCGACTTCCTGTCGAAAGAGATGCTGCTGCGTATTCAGGAGGAGGCGCGCAAGCGCAACACGCTGATGCACCTGCACGTCGCTCAGGATCCGCGCGAGAACAACGCGACACTGCAGCGCTACGGCTTGCGGGCGATTCCGTTCCTCGACTCGATCGGCCTGCTCGCACCGGACCTGATCGCCGTCCATCTCTGCTTTGCCGAGCCGGAGGAGGTTGAGCTGGTTGCCAAGCGCAACGCCCCGATGACCTGCTGCTCGAACTCGATCGGCATCATCGACGGCGTCGTTCCGCCGGCCTGGCAGATGACGCAGCTCGGCGGCACGGTCGCGCTCGGCTCCGATCAGGCACCGGGCAACAACTCGCACAACGTCTTTTCCGAGATGCGCGCAACGGCGATGTACGCCAAGATCGCGGCGAGCAGCCCGCTGCCGATGCCGGCCTGGCAAGTGCTGCGCATGGCGACGATCGATGGCGCGAAGGTGCTTGGCATTGACGACGTCGTCGGCAGCCTGGAGGTCGGCAAGGAAGCCGACATCATCATGCTTGACCTCACCCGCCCGCCGCTCGCGCCGGTTCTGCTGCGGCCGGCCCGCAACATCGTGCCGAACCTCGTCTACGCTGAGACGGGCTCGAACGTCGTTATGACGATGGTGGCCGGCAAGGTGATCTATCAGGACGGCGAGTACACCAACGTCGATCGCCACGAGGTCATCGCACAGATCGCCGAGGCATCGGAGCGGCTGCAGAGCGCCGTCGCCGCCGACCCGCTCACCCACGACCTCGCCATCACCCGCCTGACGAACGAGGGCAAGATCTAGCACGCTCTTCGGCCCTCTCCTCGCTACGGGGAGAGGGCACGCCCTGTAGTAGACTCAACGGTTGACATACGACGATGAGATGAGGCTGGCAGAGAATGACAACCGTAGATAGCGGGGCCGACAGGAAGGTTCGCGTCCGCTTCGCACCAAGCCCGACCGGCGACCTGCACGTCGGCGGCCTGCGCTCGGCGCTCTTCACCTGGCTGTTCGCCCGGAAGCACGCCGGCGACTTCATCCTGCGCATCGAGGACACCGACCGACGCCGATATAAGGAAGAGAGCGTCGAGAGCATCACCGGGTCGCTGCGCTGGGTTGGATTGGACTGGGACGAGGGGCCGGATGTGGATGGTCCGCACGGGCCCTACTTCCAGAGCGAACGCCTGCCGCTCTATCAGCAGTACGCACAGGTCCTCATCGACAGCGGCGACGCCTACGAGTGCTACTGCACGCCGGAACGCCTGGAGACGCTGCGGGCTGAGCAGGTCGCGCGGAAGCAGCCGCCAGGCTACGACCGCCACTGCCGCAACCTGTCTGACGCGGAGCGTGCCGCCAAGCGTGCCGAAGGCATCACGCCGGTCATCCGCTACAAGGTGCCATTCGATGGCGTGACGGTTGTACGCGATGAGCTGCGCGGCGAGATCACCTACGAGAACCGTCTGATCGAGGACGCAGTCCTGCTGAAGTCCGACGGCTTCCCGACCTACCATCTGGCCGTCGTCGTCGATGACCATTTGATGGAGATCAGCCACGTGATGCGAGGCGAGGAGTGGATCCCATCATTCCCGCTGCACGTGCTGATCTACGGCTCGTTCGGCTGGGAGCTACCGCTCTTCTATCACCTGCCGGTCATCCTCAGCCCCGAGGGGGGCAAGCTCTCCAAGCGCCACGGTGCGGCCGGCGCGCTGCAGTACAAGGAGCAGGGCTACCTGCCGGAGGCGCTACGCAACTATCTGGTGCTGCAGGGCTGGTCGTACGACGATCGCGAGGAGTTCTTCCCGACGCTGGAGGATCTGATCGAGAAGTTCTCGATGGAGCGCGTCAGCTCCAGCCCGTCGAAGTACAACTTCGAGAAGGTGCTGTGGTTCAACCAGCAGTACATCAACCACATCATCGAGCTGGACGATCTGACCCAGCGCTGCCTGCCCTGGCTGCAGGACGCCGGACTTATCGGCGATGTCAGCATCGGCTCGGCCGAGTACGAGCGCGTCCGTGACGCCGTGGCGCTGATCAAGGACAAGATGCGCCTGCTCAGCGAGGCGCCCGAACTACTCAGCTTCTTCTTCGGCGATCCCGACGAGTACTCCCCGGACATGCTGGTTCCGAAGAAGACGGAGGCGAGTGCTATCGGGCCGGCACTGGCACGCGTGCGCGAGATCGTCGCCGCGACCGGTGTCGACGACGAGGAGGCGCTCGAAGCCAGGTTGCGCGAGCTCGGAGCTGAGATCGGGCTGAAGGCCGGCCAGCTGTTCATGCCGATCCGCGTCGCGGTCAGTGGCCGCACTGTCTCGCCGGGCCTGTTCGGCACGCTGCGAGTGCTCGGCAAGGACCAGACTCTGGCCCGCCTCGACCACGCTATCGACGTCCTCGGCGCGGGGAGCACGGCGGGGTAGTACGGCCTCCAAACCTTGGCATCTTGTACCGCAGTGAGTCGGTCGTGGGTGTCAGCACGTCGAGCAATTCGACCCGACAGCCACCCCTGCATCCTGTCATTTCACGCCCAGAGGCCACCCGCGCAGCCGAGAAATCTCCCCCGCGTTGGACTGTATCGAACGGGTGGGAGATCTCTCACTGCGGTTCGAGATGACAGGAGAAATGAGTGGCTGTCGCACCAAGTCACCCGACATGCTGGCGTTTACTCATTTCCATGATGAACCGGCATCAAGACGCACACGACAAGCGGCGGGACCATTGCGGTCCCGCCGTTCGTTGTATGCGTCGTGATTAGGCGAAACGGTTTGGTGAGAATGGGGCGAGGAGCGGATCTGTTTCGCCGTCGACGATCTGGCGTGTCACCAGCTTCGCCAGCAGTTGGCTGAGCGTGACGCCGGAGTGCGTGACGACCTCAGCGTAGCCCGGCAGACTATCTAGCAGCCCAGCAGACGTGCGGCCATCTTCCGGGATTGGGCGCGTGCCGACCGACCAGCGGGAGATCCGCGCATCGGTCAGTACCGGCAGATACTCCTGCGCCCGGCGCAACAACTCTGCGGCCCACTCGGCCGGCGATTCACCGCGCATGACGGCATCGTCGGCATCGCCGTGATGCAGCATCAGCAAATCGCCATCCGGTCGCATATGCACCTTCGGCGCGTGGATGATCCGGTTGATGGCTCCGGCCGCGTGGCTGACCCGAACGATCAGGCCTTTGGTCGGAGCGAGCGGCAGATTGCGTCCGGCAAGCTTGGCGACGACGCCAGCGCCAGGACCGGCGCAGTTCACCAGCAGATCGGCTTCAAGCCGCTGACCGTTGGCGAAGCGGACGCCAGTCACACGACCGCCATCACGATCGACGGCCGTGATCTCGCAGCCGAAGAGCGTCGTTGCGCCGTGCTTGCGAGCCAACTCGGCCATCGCGCGGGCCAGCTGCGGGCCATTCACCCACGACTCGGTGGGGAAAAACGCGGCCTGCTCGACATCTTCGTCAACCTTGAGATTCGGCTCCAGCTCCTGCACCTGTTCGCGGCTCAGCCACTCGGCCGGGTAGTCCCATGATCGCAGGCGCGCGACGCGACTCTCCAGGTCGTCCATATCGTTTGTGGAAGCGTCCATGCCCGACCAGAGGAGGTTGCCTCCTTCGGTGAACCAGGGGGCGTCGCCTAACTCTTCGCGCAGTTCAAGGTGAGCCTGCATCCCAGCGAGGTTCAGCGCGAAATAGTCTTCCGGCGTCTTCGAGTTCGAGTTCGTCCAGGCGAAGCTCGACCCGCTGGTGCCCCAGCCGGGCTCGCCACGATCGACCAGCGTGACATTCTGACCGGCCTGCGCCAGCCGGAACGCGAGCGATGAGCCGACGACACCGGCCCCGACAACGACGATCTTCTGCATGCGTCCGATCCTCACCTACCTGCGGGCATCTCACTCGCCGGGCAGGATACCGCAGCCTCGCGTTAGCCCGCCTCGCGCAAGTGCCGACGGGCGATCGAGATGATCTTCGGCCAGTGGCGCTGAATCGTGCGGCGGTCGATCTCAATCACCTTTGCGATGTGTGAGACGCTCAGATCGTCATCGACAGTGAGGCGAAAGATCTGCTGGTCAAGTGAGTTCAGATGACCGCAGATCTCGGCCATGACCCGGTCGATGATGACGTCGTTCTCGACATCGAGCGGGTCCGTGCCATCGAGCGCCGCAGTCTCGTCGGTCTGCTCGATGGAGGTGTGGCGCAGCATCGTGCGCACCCGCGAGGCGAGGCGCAGCGGGAACACGCGCAGGAAGTAGTAGCCGAAGCCAGCCGGACCGTCGGGGCTCTCCAGAGGGACCCAGTCGTCCAGCACCTCGACCCAGGCGAGGTACGCCTCCTGAATCACGTCGTCGTAGGTCCAGGGATCCAGATTACGGGAGCGGTAGCGGCTGCAGTAGCGCGCGACCTTGAACGCGAGCTGCCGCAGCAGGTCGTCACGCAGGTGAGCGTCCTGCTGGGCGCGCAAAGCAGCCTGCGAGAGGCGCAGATCGAAGTCGGGGATGATCTCGATATCGCCGAGCGAGTGTTGCGCGAGCAACATCAACCAGTCATGGGGTTGCGAAGGAGTTGTGTTCATCTGCCACTCCATAGCCCGAACGGCCGGAGGGCGGTGAGCCTGAGCGCTCCGCCACTCCGGGCCGTCCGGATGTCGTGGCGCTTATGCGCTCAGTGAAAAGGGGACAGCATCAGGTGCTGTTGATCAATCGGGCTGCGTTTGCCTCAACCCTGGGTCGGCAGCTTTGCCAAGGCGGTGTCGTGGCCAGTCTTCTCCAGGTCGAGCTCGTGGACGGTACCGCAGCGCGGACAGGTCGCGTGGACACGGCCCAACGAACCGTAGAAGCGGTAAAAGCGGTCGCGTATCTTAATCTGAATCTGGCCATCCGAGTCGTACATCGCCAGCAGTACCGGCGGATCGCAGCACCGGCACTCCCAACGTCGGCTGGTCGCTTCCCCACGGTGGGGCTGTCGATCGGGCATACTCCTCACCTCCTTTCATTCCCATTCATCCCCGCCTCGCGTCGCGTCGGCGACCGGGCGAAGCGGGCCGGAACAATCACGTTCGCGCCGGTGCGCTCGGCGATCCGGTCGATCGCGGCGTTCAGCTGCCGGAGCCGCAGGCGGTGGTCATCCCACAGATCGAGCTGGTGGGACGCGGTCGTCAGGCTGGCGACGCGCACACCGAGCAAGCGCACTGGATCGCAGCGCTTTGCCAGCACCTGGTCGAGCAGCTCTCCGGCGATCGCGAAGATGTCCTGCTGGGCATCGGTCGGACGCTCAAACGAATGCTGCCGCGTCACGGTTGTGAAATCGTCGTAGCGCAGCTTGAGCGCAACGGTCGTCGCAGCCAGTCCGCGGCGGCGCAGCGATGCGCCAGTCTGGTCGCACAGCTCATACAGCGCGCGATCCAGCTCCTCGCGACGCACGACATCATGGTCGAACGTCCGCTCGCGACCGAGTGATTTGCGTGCGTCCGGCTCGGAGCGCACCGGCCGGCTATCCTCGCCGCGCGCCCGTGCCCGCAGCCGCGCTCCGTCGCCTCCGGCGACATCCAGCAGCAGCAGATCAGGCGCATTCGCCAGCTCGCCGAGCGTCGTGATCCCGGCCGAACGCAACCGCGCGCTCGCCTTCGGCCCGATGCCGGGCAGGCGCTCGATCGCCAGCGGTGCGAACGTCGCCGCCTCCGTGCCGGGCTGGACAATCCGCAGCCCGTCCGGCTTGTCGAGATCGGAGGCGATCTTGGCTACCAGCTTGTTGGTCGCCACGCCGAGCGACACCGCCAGGCCGACTTCGGCGCGCACGCGCTCCTTCAGCGAGCGCGCCAGCGTCTCGATGCCGCCGAACAACCGCTCGGAGTTGCTGACGTCGAGGTAGGCTTCATCGATGCTGACGACTTCGACCATTGGGGAGAAGTCATCCAGCACGACCCGGAAGCGCTGCGATAGCTCGCGGTAGAATGCGCCGTCCGGACGGACGATGATGGCCTCCGGGCAGAGCCGGACCGCCTGCGCCATCGGCATTGCCGAGCGCACGCCGTGACGACGCGCTTCGTAGGTGGCCGAGGCAACGACGCCCCGCCCATCCGGCGATCCACCGACGATGACGGGACGGCCGTGTAGCTCCGGCCGTCGCAGCACCTCGGCTGCGGCGAAGAACGCATCGAGATCGGCGTGAATGATCCAGCGGTCGGCATCGCGCATGTTCACTTCCACCTCCCGCCTGCCAACTCCTGAAATAGAACAGATGTTCTAAATCTGTTTGGATAGTAGAACGCAAATGCACTGCTGTCAACCGTGTGACCCACAGTCAAATCCTGTCGGATCACCGCCACATGCAACACGCTCGGATCGTTGCCGCGAGCCATCGCTCCGGCTATCCTGACGCGGTTGACAGCCGGATCGGCCGAAGGAGGACAGCGTGGCGAACACAATGCGACTGGCGATCTTGTCGGATGCGCACGGCAACCTGCCGGCGCTGCAAGCCGTCCTCGCCGAGGTCGATCGTCGTGGCCCGTTCGACACCCTGGTGGGCGGCGGGGACTACGTGCTGGGCGGCGCGTTTCCACAGCAGACACTGGCGCTCGTTATCGAGCGCGGGCTGCAATGCGTGCGCGGCAACACCGACGAATGGATCGTCGAGGCGGCGACGGACGGCCAGCAGTGTGCGACCGGCTACGCGCCGGAGCAGGCCCACACCGGCGTCTTGCGCCAGATGGACGAGTGGGCTGTCGAGCATCTCGATTCGGACCAGCTGGAGTTCCTGAAGGGGCTGCCGCTACGCTGGGAGACGACGGGACCGAGCGGTCAGTCGCTCGTCTTCGTCCACGCCACCCCGTGGAGTGCGCATCCGATCGTGCTGCCGGATGCGCCCGAGGACGTCGCCCGCAAGATGCTCGACGAGGCTGGATCGCCGGTGCTGCTCTACGGCCACATCCACCACGCCTACGTCCGCGCCGTTGGTGACCGGACGCTTGCCTGCGTCGGGAGCATCGGCATGCCGTTCGATGGCGACTGGCGTCCGTGCTTCGCGATCGCCGAGGACGATGGTTCTGGCTGGCGTGTCGAACATGTCCGCGTCCCCTATGACCAGGCGGCGTACCTGATGGCACTGGCGGATTCAGGTGAGCCGAACGCCGCGGGAACGATTGCTTCGATCCGCGAGCGCGGTGGGGTCGCTCCGGCCGGTTGATATCGCCCCCATGATAAGATCGCGACGATGACGACGGCTACCGATCGCACATACGCCTGCACTACTTCGAGCGGCCACCTGGCCGCGGCCGGCGGTTCGTAATCCCCATGGCCAGAGCGTCCTTCGCTATTCTGCTGGCGCTGACGGCGCTGCTTCAGGCAACGTTCTTTCCGGCGCTCGGCATGCTCACCATCCTGCCCGATTTCGCACTGGTTCTCCTGCTGATGTGGAGCGCCTCGCGCGGCATCACTGAGGGCGCGATCTGGGCGCTGGGCCTCGGCCTCTGGCTGGATTTCCTGACGCTGGATCCGCTTGGAACACACACGCTTTCGCTGCTGGCGGTCGCCGCGATCGGCGGATTCGCTGGGCAGCGCCTGTTCCGCTCCGGCGTCGTTCTGCCGATCGTCATCGTCGTGCTGACCACGTTTGCCAGCGGACTGATCGCCGCTGTTGTGGCACGCTTCGGTGGGGACGCAGTGAGCTCGGTCGCCACGATGCGCCCGATTGTCGCAACCGCCTTCCTCAACGCCGTGCTGGTATCGGTCGGCTGGTTCGTTCTACTCGTCATAGATCGCTGGATACCGCGCCATGTTTAAGAAGCGAAAACGCATGGAGTTCGTCCGTCCGGGCGAGCGCCGTCGTCACGAAGAACACGAAAGTGCCGATAATCAGATCTCGCGTCGTGTGCTGCTTGCTCGTGGCGCAATCGGGGTCGGCTTTGCCGCGCTGGGCGGCAAGCTCTGGCAGATGCAGATCGCCGAGGGCAACGAGTTCCGCCGCATCGCGCGCGAGAACGTCGTCGAGTTCCAACGCCTGAAAGCGCCTCGGGGTCGCATCCTCGATCGGGCCGGGAAGCCACTGGCAGAGAATCGCCGCTCCTGGAATGTTGAGGTCGTGCAGAGCCGCCTGCCCGAAGACGAGGCGCAGCGGAAGCAGATCCTCGACACTGTCGCCCAGCGACTATCGCTGGGAAAGGCGCTGGTCATCGATCGCGCGCTCGTGCCGGTCGGCTCCGAAGCTGCCGTCGTCAATGCCGTCTCCAAGCGGCTGGAGGTCGACAGCGCGACGCTGATTGCCAAGCTCACTCGCACCGAAGACGCGATGCTGATGCTGCGCGAGAACCTCTCCGATCAGGACGCCGACGGCTTCACGCAGAGCATGATCGACATCCCCGGCGTTCGCGTCGTGCCGACCATCGACTTTTTGCTGGCGAACCATCCGCTGGAGGATTTACCGCTCGTCATCAAGAAGGATGTCGAGCAGGAAGTCGCGCTGGATCTGGCCTCGAACGCGCTCTCGCTGCCCGGCATCGTCGTCGATGACGCGACGCTGGTGCGGTCATACCCGGGTGGACCGGTCTTCTCCCACATCCTGGGTTATGTCGGGCCGATCACCGAAGAGGAATACGACAGCGAGCTGACATCCAGCGGCAGTCGCATCTATGAGCCAGACGATCGCGTCGGACGCGGCGGTATCGAGCAGGCGCTCGAAGAGACGCTGCGCGGCGAGAAGGGCGCGCGCTGGGTTCAGATCGATGCTAATGGCGTCATTCGCTATGAGCTGCTCGATCAGCGCAAGGAGCCGCGCGGCGGACTCAGCGCCCGATTGACGGTCATCCGCGATCTGCAGGTCGCCACCGAAAACGCGTTGCGCGATGGCATCGCCAGGGCGGACGCCGATGCGAAAGAGAACAAGCTCGATCCGGTCGGCGCGGGTGTCGCGATCGCGATGAATCCACAGACCGGCGAGATCCTGTCGATGGTGTCGCTGCCGACGTTCGATAACCAGAAGTTCGTCGATGGCATCTCGGACGCGGACTATCAGGCGTATCTGGATGATCCGTTCGAGCCGTTGCTCGACCGCACCATCTCCGGCCAGTTCCCACCCGGCTCGACGTTCAAGCCGATGATGGCTGCGGCTGGTCTGCAAGACGGTGCGCAGCGGCCGGACGGCCTGCGACCCGACACGAAGTTCCGCTGCCTCGGCCGCATCCGTGTGCCGTGGACGTGGGACGAGACGCAGGGTAACGACTACCCCTGCTGGGAGCTTGAGATCGGGCACGGCGATGTTGATGTCTTCAAGGGCATCGCCCACTCGTGCGACGTCTACTTCTACAACGTGGGTGCGCCAGACTCGGTGGCTGATAACGGCGTGCGGGTGCACTACTACATCCCGAACGATCCGAACCAGCACTTCTTCATGGGGATGGGCGTCGATAAGATGTACGCGTACATCACCAAAGCGTTCGGCTACGGCAAGGCGAGCGGCATCGAGCTGGCCGGCGAAGCGGACGGCATTGTGCCGAACCCCAAGTGGCTCTTCCAGACGCTCGATCAGAACTGGTCGATCGGTGACACGATCAATATGTCGATCGGTCAGGGCCATCTGCTCTGCACGCCATTGCAGCTGGTCAACAGCACAGCGGCGATCGCTTGCGGCGGCAAGCTGTTCCGCCCGCGCCTGATCCGCGACCTCGTTCGAGAGGATGGTTCGGTCTACCGCTCATTCGAGCCGGACCTGATCAACGACATGTCCGTTGACAAGGGCGAAGACGAGCCATGGATCGCCGCCGAACATCTCGCGACGGTGCGCGAAGGCATGCGCCAGACGGTCACCGAGGGCACCGGCCTCGGCAAGATCGATGTCCCCGGCGTCACGATCGCCGCCAAGAGTGGTACTGCCGAATACGGCGTCGCCGTTGATGGCAAGTACACGCAGGGCCACGCCTGGTTCACTGCGTTCGGCCCGTTTGAAAATCCGGAGATCTGTGTGGCCGTCATGATCGCCGGCGGTGGCGCGGGATCGGTCTACGCCGGGCCGGTGGCAAATGCCATACTGAACGCCTATTTCGGCAATCAGGCGATTCGCGACGCGGCGAAGAACTGATCCACCGCGTTCTGTGGAGAGTGTGAGCGAGTGGCAACGACCAGCGACGAGACGGCGCTGCACAGCGCCCTGAGACCGGGTCCGATTCATCACATTGGGATCGTCGTCCCCGACATCGCCGCAGCCGTTGCCCAATACCGCGCGCTCGGCTTCACCGGCGGCGCAGTGACGCGGGTCGCCGAGCAGAACGCCGACATCGCCGCGCTGCGGGCCGGCGAGAGCTGGATCGAGATCCTGTCGCCGATCGAGCACGACTCGCCGATTGGCCGCTTCCTCGATTCACGCGGGTCCGGTGTACATCACGTCGCCTACCTCGTCGACGACCTGCCGGCGGTGCTGGATCACCTCGCCGCTGCCGGGGTCGAGCTGATCGACCGCCAGCCACGACGGGGCCTGCACGACTGGCTGATCGCCTTCGTTCACCCGCGCGCCTGTGCCGGTGTTCTGACGGAGCTTGTCGAGCGCTCCAGCGTGGTGTAGCGCCAAACGCGCCTCGACTTGAGCGAACCGCCTGAGTCGTCTACGGTAGTAGCGACCGACAGTCGTGCTGAGTCGGGAGGCGCGCATGCCGGGCGGGGATCCGGTCGTCATTGTCGAGCATCTGCGCAAAGTCTATGGCGATGTCGTCGCCGTCGACGATGTGTCATTCGCAGTGCAGGACGGCGAGATCTTCGGCATCATCGGGCCGAACGGCGCAGGGAAGACGACGACGGTCGAGTCGATCCAGGGACTGCGCCGAGTGGACAGCGGCACGATACGCGTGCTGGGCTTCGACCCGCAGGCGCAGGCTCAGACACTGCGGCACCGCATCGGCGCGCAACTCCAGCAGTCGTCGCTGCCGGATCGCATTACCGTCCGCGAGGCGCTGGAGCTGTTTGCCGCGTTCGCCGAAAACCCTGTCGCGCCGGAGCAGCTCATCGAACAGTGGGGACTCGTCGAGCGTCGCGACGCCGCCTTTGGTGATCTGTCCGGCGGCCAGAAGCAACGGCTCTTCATCGCTCTCGCCTTCGTCAACGACCCACAGGTCGTCTTCCTCGACGAGCTCACACAGGGGCTGGATCCGCAGGCGCGGCATGTCACCTGGGACCTGATCCGCGACATCCGCGCTCGTGGCAAGACGGTCGTGCTGGTGACGCACTTCATGGATGAGGCAGAGACGCTGTGCGACCGGGTGGCGATCATCGACCGCGGCAAGGTGGTCGCGCTCGATACACCACTCGGGCTGGTGGATTCGCTGGATATTCCGACTCGCGTCCGCTTCACAAGCACACGCGACGACCTGCCCGATCTGGCAGCCATATCGGGTGTGGGTCGCGTCGAGCGCGATGGGGCGAACGTGGAGGTCGAAGGCAGCGGGCCGGTGCTGGCACTGGTTGCCTCGGCGCTCGTTGCGCATGACATCCTCCCGACCGACCTGCGCGCGGAGCGCCCGACGCTGGAGGACGCATTCATCGCCTTGACCGGCCGCTCAATCCGCGAGTAAGGATGGACTAGTGCGCGGATTCTGGACACTAACCTGGGTCGAGATGAAGCTGTTCGTTCGCGATCCGTTCGCAACGGTCTTCGCGCTCGTCTTCCCGCTGATCATGCTGCTGGTTCTGGCGGCTGTCTTCGGCGACACACCGCCGACCGACAGGGTGAATGGCGAGCTCGTCTTTCGCGGCGTCTCCGGCGACGACTACTATGTGGCTGCGTCGCTCGGCATCGTGGTCGCTGCTATCGGACTACTGACGCTGCCGGTCCATCTCGCCGCCTACCGCGAGCAGGGCGTCCTGCGTCGGATGCTGGCGTCGTCCGTGCCGACCTGGGCGCTGTTCGGATCGCAGCTCATCGTCGGGCTGATCGTCTCCATCGTCGGTAGCCTGATCATGATCGGCATCGCTACTGCCATCTACGACACGATGCTGCCCGAAGACCTGCTGGGCGTGCTCGTCGCCTTCCTGCTGGCGATGCTCTGCTTCTGCGCAATCGGGTTCCTGCTGGCTTCGCTCTTCCCAACAGCCCGCGCTGCGCAGGGGATCGGGCTGATCCTCTTCTTCGTCGTCTGGATGTTTTCCGGCACCGCGCCACCCCGCGCCGTCCTGCCGGAACCAGCGCGACAATTCGGTAATGCCGAGCCACTGACTCACGCCGTGATAGCGATTCAGGACCCGTGGTTCGGCTACGGCTGGAACGTCGAGAAGCTCCTGATCGTCGCGGCGGTCACCATCGTTGCCGGCGGGCTGGCCATCTGGCGCTTCCGCTGGGACTGACTTCGGCCTGACAACTGCGAATCCAGCTGAACCGATGGTACGCTCCTCGCGGCAGCGATTGGCCACGGAGCAGGGAGGCGCGCGTCATGAGCACCAGAGAGAAGTCCGACCAGCGATTCACGACATCGGGCATTGAGATCAAGCCGGTCTATCGGCCCGACGATGTCAGCAGTGATCCGGCGCCAGACCCCGGCACATTCCCGTACACGCGCGGCCCCTATCCGACGATGTATCGCGGTCGGCTGTGGACGATGCGCCAGTACGCCGGCTTCGCCTCGGCGGAAGAGACGAACAAGCGCTTCAAGCTGCTGCTGGAACGTGGCCAGACCGGCCTTTCCTGCGCCTTCGATCTGCCGACCCAGCTTGGCCTCGATGCCGACGACCAGCGCGCGCAAGCCGAGGTCGGTCTCGTTGGCGTCTCGATCTCGACGCTGGACGACATGCGTCGGCTGTTCAACGACATCAGGCTCGATCAGGTGACGACGTCGATGACGATCAATGCGCCGGCGTCGATTCTGCTGCTGATGTACCAGATCGTCGGCGAGGAGCAGGGCGCAGACCTGACGAAGCTGGGCGGCACGATCCAGAATGACATCCTCAAGGAGTACGCCGCGCGCGGCACCTACATTTTCCCACCGCGCCCATCGATGCGACTTGTGACCGACACGTTCCAGTACTGCTCGGAAACCCTGCCGAGCTGGAACACGATCTCGATCTCCGGCTACCACATCCGTGAGGCCGGCTCGTCATCGGTGCAGGAGGTGGCGTTCACGCTGGCGAACGGCATCGCCTACGTGCAGGCGGCGCTGGATGCGGGACTCGATGTCGATGACTTCGCGCCACGGCTGTCGTTCTTTTTCAACGCGCACAACGGCTTCCTCGAAGAGGTCGCCAAGTACCGCGCCGCACGGCGGATGTGGGCGAACATCATGCGCGACCGCTTCGGCGCGCAGAGTTCAAAGTCGCTGATGCTGCGCTTCCACACCCAGACCGGCGGCTCGACGCTGACCGCTCAGCAGCCGCTGAACAACGTTGTCCGCGTCACGATCCAGGCGCTCTCGGCGGTGCTGGGCGGCACGCAGTCGCTGCACACGAACGGCTACGACGAGGCGCTCTCGCTGCCGACCGCCGAGGCGGCGACGCTGGCATTACGCACGCAACAGATCATTGCCCACGAGGCGGGCGTCGTTGAGACTGCCGATCCGCTGGCCGGCTCCTACGTCGTCGAGGCGCTGACCGACGAGATCGAGCGCCACGCTTACGAGCTGATGGGCGACATCGAAGCGATGGGCGGCGCGGTCGCGGCGATCGAGAGTGGCTTCATGCAGGACCAGATCGCCGACACGGCCTACCGCTGGGAGCAGGCGATCGACAGCGGCGAGCGCATTATCGTCGGCGTCAATTACCAGCGTGAAGAGGATGAGAGCGGCGTGCCGCTGCACCACATCGATCAGGAACTCGTGAAGCGCCAGATCGAGCGCACCTGGCTCTACAAGGAAGACCACGCCTCGGTCGAGCTGGACATCGCCCTGCGCCGCGTCGGCGCAGCCGCCCGCTCAACAACGAATCTGCTGCCAGTGATGCGCGAGGCGTTGCTGGTCGGCGCAACGCTCGGCCAGATCTGCGATGTGTTGCGGCGGGAGTGGGGGGAGTATCGGCCGGGGTGACCTCACCCTCCCCGGCCCTCGCGGCCCAGAGGGCACCCCGCCCGTGGGGAGAGGGAGGGTGTCCTGATGCTGACGGGGTGGCTACCGTGAAGGCGACAAGCCGTCGGGCATTTGCCCAAACACGTTCGCCAATGACACCCCCTCTCCTGTGAGGAGAGGGGGTTGGGGGGTGAGGTCCTTTACGGCACGTCGATCGTGATCGGCGCGGGGCCGGGGATGACGCGGCCGTAGGACTCGGCGTGCAGCGTCAGGGTTGTGGCGCCGGGGTCGATCGGCAGCTCAAAGCGCGAGACGCTCTCGCCAGCTTCAAGGCCGCCCTTGCCATCTTCGGCCATGCCCATTGAGCCGCCGATCGGCACGAAGGAGTTGCCCAGATCATCGGTCAGTGTCTGGCCTTCCGGCGTCGGTCCGCCGAGCGTAATCGTGCGATCACCCGGCTCGCCAGTGTTCCGGATGATGAC
>JBDHWD010000074.1:0-15678 GCA_039810005.1 Thermomicrobiales bacterium
TCGCTGTGCCGGATGGCGCGGGCGACCCAGACGCCAACAACGAGCATGAGGATGCCGCTGGTCAGGAAGACGTAGCGCATGTCGAAGCTGGCGGCGATGCTCGATCCACCGAGCGGGCCGATGAATCCGCCGAGCGATGTGGCTGCGGCCGTGAAGCCGAAGACAGCGCCGCGCCGTTCGGCCGGAGTCAGGTGGGCGACGATCGCGTTTGCCGTCGGCATGACGCCACCGGCGGCCAGCCCGAAGAGACCCTGCAGAATAATAAGTTGCGTAACGCTTCCGGCGAATGCCTGCGGGAGATAGAGCAGGCCAACGCCGATTGCACAGGCGATGAGCACCCAGCGTTGACCGATGCGGTCGGCGAGGCGTCCGAGCGTGATCGACGCGAACGCGCTGGTCAGGCCGGCGATGCCGAGGGTGATGCCGGAGAGTGTGGCGACCGCCGCAGCCGAGTGCGCCAGGTTCTCGACGTAGAGCGGCATGATCGGCTGGATCGCGCTGGAGGCGACCCGCAGCGCCAGCATGACGGCGATCATGGCCAGCATCGAGCTGGAGAGGAGCAGCGCCCGCAGCCGGTGGCTTGGCTGCTCGTCGATCGTGCCACGTGCCGGGCGGGTGAACTCCTCACGCACCTGGGTCAGGACGATGACGCCGCCGATGAAGAGCATCAGGCCGGCGACGACGAAGGTCGGGCGATACCCGATCTGGTCGGCGAGGACGCCACCGATGAGCGGGCCAACCGAGCCACCGGAGAACACGGCCATCTGCATCATGCCGAGGCCGAAGCCCATCTGCTCGCGCGGCGTTGTCGCGGCGACGAGCGTGGTCGACGCGGTGACGGTGCCGGTGAAGCCGCCTTCAATGAAGCGCAGGATGAGCAGGTGCCAGGGGCTGGTTGCCAGGCTCATCAGCCCGATCGTCAGCGAGCCGGCCAGCATCGCGCGCACGACCATCGGCTTGCGGCCATAGCGATCGGCGACGATGCCCCATAGAGGCGCGGAGACGGCCATGACCGCTGCGCCGCCGGCGTTGATCACACCGGCCCAGAGCGCCTGACTGGCGAACGACTCCGCCCCGAGATCTTTAATGTAGAAGGGAAGAAAGGGGGTGCGCAGACTGAAGCCAATGATCGTCAGCATCTGGGCGATCCAGAGTGCGTAGAGGTTGCGTCGCCAGGAGATCGCCGGTCGCGGCCCTGCGTTCTTGCTCATCACCCCACCGTGATCTGTCCGTCTGTGGGGGTTGGGAGACGCTGCCGCACCAGGTATGTGCCGCGCTCGTTGGTCCATCGTGTCGGCTATTGCCGACCGTCAGGAGATATGTACCACGCCCTTCCCCCGTCGCCAGGGCAGAGTGTAGTGCAGGTCGGCTGTCTGGGATACCCCGGAGCGGGTCAACTCTCGGAAGTGAGTGCCAGCGTTAGCGCGCCGTCTCCGAGGGTTACGTCCTCGACACGGTAGCCGCCGGCAGCCAGAGCCGCAGCGAGCTCGCGGTTGATGGCGCTCTCCAGCTCACCTTCCGGCACGGCATACGCCAGCGCGCCGTCGAGGTGGCCGTTGGTCAGGGCCAGCGAGCCATCCTGCTCGATGACAGCAGCCGTGTAGGTCCCGCCGACGCCGTAGGCTGAGAGGTCGACCGACAAGCCATTCGGGTTGATGTGAACCTGGATGTCATCAATCGGACCCAGGTTGCCGTGGGACTGTAGTCGGTCAGTGATCTCCTGCTCGGTGATCGTCACTTCACCGGACGGCTCAAGGCCGACCTCGGTGGCGATGCGATCCTGAACCGCTTCGCGGACGCCATCGCGGATGCCGTTCACTGCCATATCTCCGACTCGGGGCTGCACGACCTGCGTGATGAGCAGCCAGGCGGCGACGCCGCCGATTGTCAGCAGCAGTACAAATGAGAGCAGGCAGCCGCCCCCGCGTCGTCCTCGGCGGGCCGGCGGTGCTGCCGCCATCGGCGGTGGCGCGGCGTGCATGATCGGCACCTGAGCCGGTGCCGCAGATGTCGATGCCGACACCGGTGCCTGCTGGCGGCCGTGCCACGATCGGTGTTGCGTGGCGGAACGCGTGAAGGGGCGGCCGCAGGCGGCGCATTGCGCGACGCCGAGCTCGTTGCGGTGGCCACATTGCGGACAGATCATCAGCGCGACCCTTGGGGACTACCAGCGCGTGCCGTCACAGCGCTGCCGGTCACCGGGAATCTGAAAGTGTAACGCACCGCCTGCCCGGGTGGTCACGCTGTGCCGTTGGCAGGAAGCGCGCCGTGGGTCGCTGCGAGGCCAGGTTCGCCGTGGCCTGATCAGCCGTTGTTAGTCGTCTGCGCCGGCGAGCTGGCCGTCGATCTTCCGTTCGCGTGAGGCGGTGTGTGACCCTCGCTCCTGCGCTGCAGATGGCTCGCTATCGTCCATATTCTGCTCATCACGTGCGTCTGACCGACGCAGCGGAACTGGCGCCATTCAGGTTGGCGCTCCCAGCCGCGGCAGGATGACTGCCTGCAGCAGGATCCAGAAAGCGAGGACGCCGACGACCAAAAGGATCTCGAGCATAATCGTGCGTTACCTGTCTCGTTAGCTCTGCTTCGCCACATCGTCGGCCAGGCTCAGCAGCGCGCGCTTAAGCCGCTCGCGGGCTTCGGCGGCGACGGAGGCGACGGCGGCGTTGTCGACGAGGCCGAGCGCAGCCTGTGGATCCATTGCGGAAACAGCTGAGCGATCGTCGTTGATGGCGCGGACGACGACATTGCAGGGCAGCAGCAGACCGATCTCCTGCTCGGCAGTCAGCGCCTGGTGGGCCAGGCCCGGGTTACACGCGCCGAGGATGATGTACGGCTCGAAGTCGACGCCGATCTTCGACTTCAGCGTGGCGCGGACGTCAATCTCGGTCAGCACGCCGAAACCTTCTCTGGCCAGCGCCTGCTTCGTCTGCTCGATCGCGTCGGCATACGGGAGCTCAACGGTTACGCTCAGCCCGTAGGTTGTCTCAGTCATTGTGGCGGTCATGGTGTGCTCCCCATTCTCTGGATGAATCGTTGCGCGTATTGTCTCGTCGGTTATTACCGACTGTGCTTCACGACAAGGTCGACCATCTTGCGGGCAGCGACATCAGGCGACGAGAACTGATCGGGGTTGCCGATGCAGTAGAGCGCCCAGGCTTCAAGCATCTGGCCCGAGAGCGCGTGGATGGCGGCCTTCATCGAGGCGACCTGTGTCAATACCTGCTCGCAATCGCGCTCGTCCTCGATCATCTTCTGGATGCCACGCGCCTGGCCTTCGACGCGCTTCAGGCGTTCGATGAAGTCCTGGCGCATTTCGCTGTCGATCTCCCCGATTGTCGGCATCGTCCCTCCCTCGTGCGCCGAAACTAGAGTACCCCCCTAGGGTACCTCCAACGTGTGGCAAACGCAAGTTAGGGAGAGCGATGACGATGTGTTGGGCTTACGGGAGCGTAGTGTCTCTGGGGATGACGCGAATGCCAGGGGCTGCGTGGACCGCTCGCCGTCGGTTCTGCTTGTGCGATGAGAGGTGTCGCCTCACGGCGATGACAGCGCCAGCGCTGTCCCTACGAACGCATTACGGCGGCCTCGCATATCCAGCGCGTGCGAAAGATCACCGCATGGCACCTCTCCCCTCGCAGGGGAGAAGCTGGGAGAGGGGTAAGTCGGGAGACGCCCCACACGTCCCGGCACCCACACCCCGTCGCACCACGACACCCTCCCTCTCCCCATGGGAGAGGGAGGGCCGGGGAGGGTGAGGTCCCTCGGTCGCTAGTACTTCGGGATGCTGGAGTCGACGTCGTCGGACCAGGCCAGGATGCCGCCGGTGAGGTTCTTGAGCTTGGTGAAGCCTGCCGAGCGCAGCTGCTCGAGTGCGCGGGCGCTGCGGACGCCGGAGCGGCAGTAGAGGACGATGTCGCGGCTGGTGTCCAGCTCGTGCATGCGGGCCGGAATCTCGCCGACCGGGATGAGGACGCTGTCCGGGATCAGGCCGATCTCGCGCTCGTGCGGCTCGCGCACGTCGACGACGAGCGGGTTCCAGCCGGCGGAGCGCTTGGCGGCCAGCTCGACCGGCGTGATCTGCCACTCGGGGGCGACGACCTCAGTTGGCTTCGGCTCTGGCGTCACTCCGCAAAACTCCATGTAATCGATCAGCTCGGTGACGGTCGGGTTCTCGCCGCAGACCGGGCACTGCGGGTCCTTGCGGAGCTTGTACTCCTTGAACCGCATGCCGAGCGCATCATAGCGCAGCAGGCGGCCGATCAGCGGCTCGCCGATACCGAGGATCAGCTTGACGGCCTCGGTGGCCTGCATCACGCCGACCGTGCCCGGCAGGACGCCCAGCACACCACCTTCGGCGCAGCTGGGGACGAGGCCGGGAGGTGGCGGTTCGGGATAGAGGCAGCGATAGCACGGCCCCTGCGTCGCGTCGAAGACGGAAATCTGGCCCTCAAAGCGGAAGATGCTGCCGTAGACGTTCGGCTTGCCGAGCATGACACACGCATCGTTGACCAGATAGCGCGTCGGGAAATTGTCCGTCCCGTCGATGATGATGTCGTAGTCCTTGAAGATCTCCAGCGCATTCTCGCTGGTCAGGCGCACCTCATAGGGCACGATCTTGATGTGTGGGTTGAGATCGCGGAGACGTTCGGCCGAGGCTTCCAGCTTGGGGCGATCGATGTCGCTGGTTGCGTAGATGACCTGACGCTGCAGGTTGGTGACATCGACGACGTCGCTATCGACGACGCCGATCGTACCGACGCCGGCCGCAGCGAGATAGAGGCCGAGCGGCGCGCCGAGACCACCAGCACCGATTAGCAGCACCTTGGCGGCCTTCAGCTTCTCCTGACCGGACAGGGCGACCTCGGGCATGATCAGATGCCGCGAGTAGCGCATGATCTCGTCGTTCGAGAGCGTCGTCTCGGCGACCTGTGGCTCGACCACGCCACCGGCGATCGACGGGACGATCGTGACCTCTGCGCCGTCGCTTAGCTCGGTATCTGCGCCGTTGAGGTAGCGGATGTCCTCTTCGCCAACGTAGATGTTGACGAACGAGCGCAGCTTGCCCTCGTCGCTGAAGAGATGCTGCTTCAGCTCGGGGTATTCGGCGGTCAACTGGCTGAGCGCCTCGCCGACGGTCGTGGCCGGCACGGCGTAGGTCGCTGCGCCGCCGGTGAAGCCGCGCAGCGCGGTTGGGATAAAGATGGTTGCGGTTGCGATATTCGTGGTCATGGTGCCTCCTGAGTCAGGCCAATTACTCGTAAATCAGACGTTGGGTGAATCTGCTCGCTCACTCGTCCTCTCCTGCTGCGTCGGATGTCGCGTCAGGCGTGTGCTCGGTCGCAGGATGCGATCCATGCGTCGGATGGTCATCTGCGGCCGGCAGGTCGATGGTCACTTCGTCGTAGGCCGTGCGATCGTCGCGCAACTGCCAGCCAGTGAGGACGTCGAAGCGTCCCTCGCGGATGCTGGCGATCAGGTAGCTGTACCAGGGCCAGGCGTGCTCACGGTCGAACTCGGATGGTCGCGCCGGGGCGTTCGGGTGTGAATGATAGAACCCGAGGATGTCCAGCCCGCGTTGGCGTGCTTCGCGCTCGGCGCGCATCATCGCCTGCGGGGTGATCAGGAACCGGCGCCGGCGCTCCTCTTCGTCCCACTCGTTCTCAATCGGCAGGAGTTGCTCGACCGTGCGCTGCCCGTCCGCTTCGTGGCCGAGGAGGACGCCGCAACACTCGTCCGGGAATGTCTGCTCGCCGTGCGTCGCAATGGCGGCGGCCAGGTTCTCCGGCAGCGTGATCGACAGGCTTGCGGTGGGCCTGGTGGTCCCGGTCATGGTCAGTCCTCCTCTTCCCAGAAGCGGTCGCTCAGGTAGCGATTGCCGCTATCGGGCAGGATGGCGACGATGATGCCCTGCTTGCCCTCAGCGCGCACACGTAGTGCGACGCGCTCGGCCTCGACGAGTGCCGCGCCGCTGGAGACACCGATCAGCAGTCCTTCGCTGCGGGCGATCCAGCGCACCATCCGGTAGGCGTCCTCGGTGCGCACCTCACTGTTTCTGTCGGCCAGCGTCTCATCATAGATGCCGGGCACGATTGCGGTCGCCATGTGCTTGAGGCCCTCAAGGCCGTTGAACGGCGAATCCGGCTGGACGGCGATCAGCTCGATCTGCGGGTTGAGGCGACGCAGTGCGCGGCCGGTGCCGACGAACGTGCCGCTGGTGCCGAGGCCGGCGACGAAGTGCGTAATGCGCCCGCCGGTCTGCCGCCAGATCTCCGGTGCGGTCGTGCGCTCGTGGGCCAGCGGATTCTCCGGGTTGTTGTACTGATCCGGATAGAAGTAGCGATCGGGATGATCGGCGTACAGCTCGCGGACAGCCCGAATCGCGCCGTCCGAGCCTTCGGCCGGATCGGTCAGGATCAGCTCCGCGCCATAGGCGCGCAGGATCTTCTGGCGTTCCTCGCTGGCGCTGCGCGGCAGGCAGAGCGCGACGCGATAGCCGCGTGCTGCGCCAATCATGGCGTACGCGATGCCGGTGTTGCCGCTCGTGGCGTCGAGGATGGTCTTGTCGTGCGTCAGCTTGCCGCTGCGCTCGCCCTCCTCGATCATCGCCAGCGCGGCGCGGTCCTTGATCGAGCCGCCCGGGTTCTGCCATTCGGCCTTGCCGAAGACCTCGATGCCGGGTGCCGGCTCCAGTGAGCGCAGGCGGACGAGCGGCGTATTGCCGATCTGCCTGGTCAGGTCGTTGGCACGGTCGGACCGGCGGGGCGTTTCGTCAGTGACGACGCCCAGCCCCGACAGCAGTGCGGCGCTCAGATCGCTATTCGTGTGCTCCATCGACAATTTGGCCTCCTGACGGCAACGTCGGAAATGCGTTGATAGATGCGACGCGCGGGCGCATCGCTATCAGCGGGATCGAGATGTGGCAAAGGGTGTGGATGCACGGCCCGGACTCAGCCGGACGTGCGGCGCGTCAGGGGCGACAGTCGATGGTGGTGAAGTGGAAATCGGTTTCGAATGCGAGGTGGGCGACAGGCGTGCTCGGCCAGGCACGGTCGGCTGCGCCGCCGCGTGCGCATCGATAGATGCGGCAGGTTCGTAATTGCATCGAAATGCCACGTCTCCAGATCATGTCCGGGCTACCCGAAAGGATTGCCACGCACCCCCGAGGGTGCCACAAGCGCTACGGGGCGTCCAGCAGCGTGGGCTGCATGAACACCCCGTTAGTCATAACGCGGGCTGGGGAGGGATATTCCCGCGCGTCGTTCTGGCTGGGCGTGAATCTAGAACGGCAGGCCCTGGCCGCCTTGCACGCCCTTGAGGGCGCAGATTTCGCCGCCGTGCTGGACGGCGTGCCAGATGAGGATATTGCCGATGATCTCGCCGACAGACATGTCTCCACCCATCCACGGGATGTGGATCTTGCGCTCGAGATCGCTGGTGGAGAGGGACGCCAGCCAGGCGTCCGTGGCGGCGTAGACCTGCTTGCCGTATTCGCGGAGCGCGTCGAAATCGGCGGCGCTGGCGGCGGCACTGATCTTCTCCGAGAGCTGTCCGTCTTCGCCAGCGTCGTAGCCGGTCTTCTCGGCCCAGCCGTCGCGGACGAAGAGGAAGTCCTCCGGCTTCTCGCGGATCATGATGTTGATCAGGTAGTCCTCGCTGGTGACGGTGTGGCCGTAGATCCCGCCAATCGACTGGATATTCCAGCCCTCACCGCGATAGTTGCGCTGTTCGGGCGTCAGGTCCGCGACCGCCTGCTCGATCATCTCGTGTGCCTGTGCGAACTGCCCCCGGAAACTGCTGATTACGTCCAACGATGCTCCTCTTTCGACCTACAAAACCGAACGCCTGTTCTATACGTACGGTACTCTATCATGTCTGCCTGTCAACCTGTCCCAATGTCCAGAAGAGTACAGGTTGAATCTGCCGGTCGCGTGTCGGCTAGACTGCAGGTCAGCAATCATGCGCGCCAGAGCAGGAGGACGTGATGATGCGACCACAGTCGCCGATCGAGGGTGTTCTCTTTGATGTTGATGGTGTCTTCCACGTCGATGGTGTGGCGATCCCCGGCGCGGCGGCGGCGCTGGGTCGCGTGCGCCAGCGCGGCATCCCCTTCCGGCTGCTGACAAACACGACGGTCCGATCGCGGCGGTCGCTCGGCGTGTTGATGCGCGATCTGGGCTTCGATGTCGCTGACGACGAGATCATCACGGCCGGTGGCGCGGCGGCGGCCTGGGTGCGCCAGAAGCATCCCGATGCGGCGGTCTATCTGCTGGGCTCGGGCGATGTCGCTGAGGAGTTTGACGGCATCGAGCTGACGGACGGCGACCACGCTGGCGTCGTCGTGATCGGTGATGCCGCCGAGAATTTCACCTACGCAGCGATGAACCACGCCTTCCGGCTGTTGCTGAATGGCGCGACGCTGGTGGCGATGCACCGCGATCCGTGGTGGATGACGAGCAGCGGCCCGACGATCGACGCCGGCGCGTTCATCCGTGGGCTGGAGTTCGCCAGCGGCGTGCGTTCCCGGCTCGTCGGCAAGCCGTCTGCGCCGTTCTTCCGGGCCGGCTTTCAGTCGCTCGGTCTGCCACCGCACGTGACGGCGATGGTCGGCGACGCCATCCGTCAGGACCTCGTCCCGGCCATGCGCATGGGTGCCACCGGCGTCCTCGTCCGTACCGGCAAGTACCGCGAAGAGGATCTTGCGCACGGGACTCCTGATGTTGAGCTGGATTCGGTTGCGGAGATTGAGCGGGTGTGGGAGTAGGCGGACCTCACCCCCTGCCCCCTCTCCTCGGAGGAGAGGGGGTGTCCAGTGCGACAGTGTTTGGGTGTTGGTTTGAAGAATCTGGCAGCCGGCAAACCCCTCTCCCAGCCTCTCCCCTCGAAGGGGAGAGGAGCACGGAACGGCAGTCAACACGTTCGATTCAGGACACCCCCTCTCCTCTGAGGAGAGGGGGTCGGGGCGGTGAGGTCCTTCCGAAACGCTTGCGTATCGCTTCTCTCAGGCGTATGATGCTTCCGCTACGCTGTCGTATCGTATGTATTGGCGGACAGGACCACGCTATGACTCGCAACGACATCTTCGCTCGGCGCTGGTGGACGCTGGCTGTGCTCTGCACCAGCCTGCTCGTGATTTCGCTCGACAACACGATCCTGAACGTCGCTCTGCCGACGCTGGTGCGTGATCTGGGCGCAACGAGCTCGCAGTTGCAGTGGATCGTCGATTCGTATGTCCTCGTCTTCGCCGGCCTGCTCCTGACGGCCGGCGCGCTCGGCGATCGCTATGGGCGGCGGATGGCGCTGTTCATCGGCTTCGCCATCTTCGGCATCGGCTCGATCCTCTCGGCATGGTCCGGCTCGGCAAACCACCTCATCTTCACCCGCGCTGTGATGGGAATCGGCGGGGCGTTCATCATGCCGGCCACTCTCTCGATCCTGGTCAACGTGTTCCCGCGTGAGGAGCGCCCGAAGGCAATCGCGATCTGGGCTGCCACAGCCGGGCTGGGCGTCCCGCTGGGTCCGGTTGTTGGCGGCTGGCTGCTGGAGCACTACTGGTGGGGATCGATCTTCCTGATCAACGTCCCGATCGTCATCGCCGCCATCATCGCGACCATCTTCGTCGTGCCGGAATCGAAGGATCCCGACGTTGCATCGCTCGATCCGCTCGGCGCAATCCTCTCGATCGGCGGTCTGGCGGCGCTGCTCTACGCCATCATCGAAGCCCCGAACACCGGCTGGCTGGCCGGACAGACGCTGACCTGGGCGGCGGTTGGCGTCGTTCTGCTCGCCGCCTTCGCGATCTGGGAGATGCGCCAGGATCGGCCAATGCTCGATATGAGCCTGTTTCGCAATCCGCGCTTCTCGGCGGCCAGCATCTCGGTCACGCTCGTCTTCTTCGCCATGTTCGGCATGCTCTTCTTCCTGACGCAGTACCTGCAGTTCGTCCTGAACTACACGACGCTGGAGACGGGCGTCCGCGTCACGCCGGTCGTGCTCGGCATCATGGCCGGTGTCGGCCTCGGCACGCGGCTGGCTGCGAAGATCGGGACGAAGATCGTCGTCTCGGCCGGTCTGGCGATCGTCGCGCTCGGACTGCTGAACTTCGCGCGGATCACCGACACGAGCGGCTACTCGACGGTCGTCATCTCGCTGCTGATCCTCGGCTTCGGCATGGGCAGCGCGATGTCCCCCGCGACCGACTCGATCATGGGCGCAGTGCCGGAGGAAAACGCCGGCGTCGGCTCGGCTGTCAACGACACCGTGCGGCAAGTCGGTGGCGCGCTCGGCGTCGCGATCCTCGGCAGCCTGCTGGCGACCGCCTACAGCAACGCAATCGAGTCGACGACGCGACTGCTGCCGCCGGACGCCGCCGCAACCGCCAACGACTCGATCGGCCCGGCCCTGGCGCTGGCCGCGCGTCTCGGCGGGCAGGAGGGCCAGGCGCTGGCGGCCGCTGCCCGCTCGGCATTCGTTGATGCGATGGGGACGACAGCGATCGTCGCCGCCGGCTTCGCGGTCGCCGGGGCGCTGATCGCACTGATCTTCCTGCCGGCCCATGAGCGCGCCACGACGCCCGAGGAGACTGCCGTCGCTTCGGCAGCCCAGCAGGAGGTTACCGGATCATGACCGAGACGCCACCCCGCGCAGCCACCCGCGTTGGGCGGCCACGCAGCGTGAAGGCCGATCGCGCGATTCTCACCGCCACGCTGCAGGCGCTGGTCGAGGACGGCTACGAGGGGATGTCAATCGAGGGTGTGGCGGCTCGCGCCGGCGTCGGCAAGACGACGATCTACCGGCGCTGGCCCGGCAAAGAAGAGCTCGTTGGCGCGGCGCTCTCGTCACTGAACCAGGACATCGCCGTCCCGGACACCGGCTCGGTTCACGACGACCTGAGCCAGCTCGTGCAGGAGTTCCGCGAGCACACGCTCAACTCCCCGATCGGCTCGGTCATCGGCCGTCTGGTCAGCGCGACAATCAGCAGTCCCGGCCTGACGACGATCTTCCAGGATACGATTCTCCGCGAGCGCCGCGCGGCTGCGCGCACCGTCATCCAGCGCGGCATCGAGCGCGGCGAGTTGCGCCCGGACATCGACGTCGAGATTGCCATCGACCTGCTGGCCGGGGTGGTGATTACCCGCATTCTCTTCTTTGGCGTTGAAACGATCACCGCGCCCGACTTTCCCGACCGGCTGATCGACACGATCCTGCGCGGACTCGAAGTCGCCTGAGTCTGGCTCGCCGATTGCGTGCTACCGATCATGGTGCATGCCGCAGTGACAGGGATCTGCGGTACGCTTGCTGGTTGACACGCAATGAACGCGAAACAGGAGCAGACCGAACACTCGTGACCGACGACGCGCACCATATCGACGCAGCGCCGCATGCCTATGCGGAGGATCGCCCCATCGCCCAGGGCACCGACATCCACGACGCCACCCCGCCGCCCTACGACATCGTTGGCGACGTCCACGGCTGCATCGACGAGTTGCGCGAACTGCTGGATCGCCTCGGCTACCGGCTTGATGGCGATGTCGTCCGCCACCCCGAGGGCCGCACGCTCATCTTCCTTGGCGATCTCAACGACCGCGGCCCCGGCAGCATCGTCGTCTGGTCGATCGCGCTCGCTTCGATCGACGCCGGCACGGCGCTGTATGTCCCCGGCAACCACGACAGCAAGTTCGCCCGCTATCTCATGGGCCGCAACGTCCAGCTCACCTATGGGCTGGCTGAGACGGTTGACGAGCTGAACGCGCTGCCGCCACGCCGTCGCCAGGCGGTTGCCCGTGGCATTGCCGATCTGCTCGCCTCAACCCCTCCCTATCGCATCCTCGATCAGGGCCGACTCGTCGTCGCCCACGCCGGCATCGAGGAGTGGATGATCGGTAAGGTCGATCGCCACGTCTCGGCCTTCACCCGCTTCGGCGAGCCGACCGGCGACCGCTCCCCGTGGGGCTACCCGATCCGCCGCGACTGGGCTGCCGAATATCACGGCGCGGTGAAGGTCGTCTACGGCCACACGCCGGTGCAACGCGCAATCTGGCGCAACAACACCATCAACGTCGACACGGGCTGCGCCTTCGGTGGCTGGCTAACTGCGCTGCGCTATCCCGAACTGACCACCGTCACCGTCCGGGCGCGCGAGGTCTACGCAACACCTTCAATGGAAGAGCGCGTCAACCCGCCCTCCCTGTCAGCCGCCGACCTCTGATCGCACCCAGCGGGTCGTTAGCGCCAAATTGCCGCACTCCCGGGTGCGGCAGCCACCCTCGCCCTCTGTCTTCCTGAGTGGGCTCTCAACGTGAGATTGTCCGGCTGCGTGGTGCGGCAGTCATTCACTTATCCTGTCATCTCGAACCGCAGTGAGAGATCTCCCACCCGCTCGACGCTATCCAACGCAGGAGAGAGTTTTCGCGACCCGGTACCCTCGAACGGTAGATGATCGATTGCGGGATTTGCTGCCGCATCGGGCTGCTCGACACTTTGGCGCTGACAACCCAATCAGTGGCACTCGCATTGCGCCATGCTGGCCAAAGGGTCGGGATCGCTACCTGTCCACCTGAACAGGCAGCGTGGTACGCTACGGACAGTACGACACTGATGTCACGCTTCTGGCTGTTCGCATCCGGCGACTTCCGTGGCGAGGACGGGGAGAAAGAACAACCTCCAGTTATGTCAATCATCTCAGCCGTATTCCGCCGTGGTCTGGCTTTTGGATCGCGGTACGGAATCTTCATCTGGCTCACACTCTTCCTGGGGCTGACCGTCGCGTTTATTTCCCGCCAGCGGTCTGAAATTCAGCAGATTGGGACGGCGCTGTCAGCTGCTGATGCGCGCTGGTTGGTCGGCATCGCCCTCTTCCAGCTCATCACCCTGGCCCTCGCTGGCCTGACCTACAAGGTGATCCTGCGGCGGCTGGGTCACGAGATGCGCCTCCATCAGCTCGTCGATCTGCACCTCCAGCGCCACGTCGTCGGGACGCTTACTCCGGTTGGCGGTCCTGCGTCCGTCTATGTCCTGATTCGCAACCTCGGCCGGCGCGGCATTCCTGCCAATGACGCTCTGCTGACGACGACGCTACGCAGTGCCACCGGCTACGCCTCGTTCGTCCTGCTGCTGGTCCCGACCTTCCTGATCCACCGTCCGTCCGGCATCGCGCTGATCGGCGCTGCTGTCCTCTTCGGCATGCTCGTCGTCCTGCTGACGACGATCACGCTGCTTCTGCGCAGCGGACAGCATGGCCACCCGCGCTTCCTGCCCAACCGGCTCATCGGGTTCGTCGACAATGCGCGCCACTATCAGATTCGCCCGCGTGATCTGCTGGCCCCGTTCTCGGTCGGACTGCTCTACAACCTGGCCAACGCCGCCGGTCTGTTTATCGCGCTCCGGGCGATGCATCAGGACGTGTCTCCGGCGATCGTGCTGGTTGGCTTCACCGCCGGCACGATGTTCAGCATCGTCGCGCCAGTCTTCCAGGGCATCGGTCTCGTTGAGGTCTCAATGGCTGTTGCGCTGCAGCAGATGGGCGTGCCGGTTCCGGCCGCCGTTGGTGCGGCATTGCTGTTCCGGCTCGGCGATCTCTGGCTGCCGCTCCTGCTCGGTCTGGTCGTGCAGGCTGGCCGGCAGAATCTCGTGCGCAACACCGCCTCGCGCCTGCCGCAGGTCGCCGTCGCCATTCTCGGTCTCGGCGCACTGATCGCCGGTGCCAGCGACGGTACGATCCTGCCGGTCTTCGGCTCCGGTTCGGCGCTTGGCCCGGAAGACCTCCTCTCGCTGCTCGTTGCAGTTGGCGGCGCAGGCAGCCTCGTCTGGGCCTTCAGCCACTGGCGCGCCAGCGAGCGGCTCCGACAGGTCGCCGTCGGCCACCTGGCCGTCGTCCTGCCCGTCGTCGGGCTCCTCTATATCCCCAGCGTGGTCGGGGCAATCAGCCTGTTTGGGTAGAATCCACTGGGCGCATAGCTCAGGTGATACTCGTTGAGGCCGTGGCCGGCGCGCTTGTTCGCTGCGCCTGAGCTTCTCATCGCAGCACGACATCACTGCTGATGTCCTCTACTACCCAGCCGGAGAGACTGCTTATGCCCGCTATTTCTCTGAACCCGCTCGACTGGAACACCGGCGTCTACGCAGTCCTGATGGTTGCCTGCCTGGTTGTGCGCTGGATGATCCCCGCGTCGCACCAGCGCTCGGTGCGCCTCGTCCGCGAGGTCCTGATGATCGCTCCGGCGGCGCTGTTCTATTTCCTCGTCCGCGGACTCGTCCACGCGCGTGGTGATGTCGCGATCGAGCACGCGCATCAGCTGATCGACTTTGAGAAGGCGCTCGGCATCTTCCACGAGCCGCAGCTGCAGAGCTACATCATCGGGCACGAGTGGTTGGTCGATTTCGTCAACTGGATCTACATCTGGGGGCACTGGCCATTCCTGGCCGCCGTCTTTGCCTGGATCGTGATCGCTCACCCGCGTGCCTATCCGAAGTACCGCAACACGATGTTCCTCTCCGGCCTGATCGGCATGGCCATCTTCGCGCTGCATCCGGTTGCGCCGCCCCGGCTGGTGCCCGGCTTCGGCTTCATCGACACGGTGACGCAGCAATCGAACTCCTACCGCGTCTTCCAGCCACCCTCGCTGACTAACCCCTATGCGGCGTTCCCCAGCCTCCATTTCGGCTGGGACCTGCTCGTTGGCATGGCCGTCTTCTTCGAGGCGCGCCGCTGGTGGACCCGCGCGATCGGCGTCATCATGCCGGTCCTGATGTACATCGCCATCGTCCTGACCGCGAACCACTACATTATCGACGGCATTGTCGGCGGCATCATCGTCGTTAGTAGCTATCTCTTCGTGACCCGCGTCGCGCCGGTCTGGCAGCGTGCCATTATCCCGACCGCGCCGCCCAGCCGCGCTCCCTCGCCCGCAACGAACCTTGGTGCAGCGGTGGCGTCGTCAATCGTCAGCAGCAACGGCGATCACCCGTCGCGAGCGCCGGCCGTCGCCGTCGCCGCGCGTCGCGACATCCGCGCTGCGACCGATCTGCTCCCGCGTCCCTTCGTCGTTGCCCATCGCTACGGCAACACAGCCGCCGGCGTGCAGGCTGCCGAAGCCGCCCGGTCGGACCTGATTGAGGCGGATGTCTGGCTGCACAATGGCCAGCTCGAAGTCCGCCACTCCAAGACAGCCGGCCCGATACCGGTCCTCTGGGATCGCTGGTCGCTTGAGAGTGCACGCGCGCCACGCTACACGTTCGATCAATTACTGGATGGTCTCGCGCCCGGTACGCGGCTACTGGTTGACCTGAAGCGCGGTGCCCCCGGCCTTCCGGCCGCGATTGTCGAGGCCTACCGCAAGGTCAGCGGCGACGAGCCACTCCTCGTCTGCTCGCAGGACTGGCGACTGCTCGACGAGTTCCGCGCCTACGATCAGGTCACTGTCGTCCACTCCATCGGCGGCCTGCGCCAGCTCGATCGTGTCTGGCCGCGCCTGGAGCGCGCCGACCACGACGCCGTCTCGATCCACTATCGCCTGCTCAGCGCCGAAATTGTCGATGCGCTCAAGGAACGTGTTTCAACTGTCATCACCTGGCCGATCAACAGCCAGTCGCGCATGGACGAAGTCCTCGCCTGGGGCGTCGACGGCTTCACCAGCGACAACCTCGCGCTCATCCAGCAGTTTGTCGACGAGCGCGACGGGG